>JAYUQE010000129.1:0-14551 GCA_043756905.1 Burkholderiales bacterium
GTTGAACAAGCCGACCTGGTCGGCATACAGCATCGGCCCGCCGCGCTGGATCGGAAAACCGTATCCGGTGAGATAGACCATGTCGATGTCGCTGGCACGCGAGGCAATCTTGTCCTCGAGAATGCGCGCCCCTTCATTGACCAGCGCGAACACCAGGCGCTGCACAATCTCCTCGTCGGAGATCTTGCGCGGCGTGATCCCCAGTTCCTTGCGATGGTCCTCGATCATCTTGTCGACCAGCTCGGACGGGATGGCGTCGCGCTTGCCCGCCTGGTAGTCGTACCAGCCGGCTCCCGTCTTCTGGCCGAAGCGGCCCAGCTCGCACAGCTTGTCGGCGGTGCGGCTGTACAGCATATTGGGCCGTTCCTGCGCGCGGCGTTTGCGAATGGCCCAGCCGATGTCGTTGCCCGCCAGGTCGCCCATGCGGAACGGACCCATCGCGAAGCCGAACTTCTCGATCGCCTTGTCCACCTGCTGGGGCGTTGCGCCCTCGTCCACCAGGAAGCCGGCCTGGCGGCTGTACTGCTCGATCATGCGGTTGCCGATGAAGCCGTCGCACACGCCCGAAACGACAGACGTCTTCTTGATCTTCTTGCCCAGTTGCATCACCGTGGCCAGCACGTCCTTGCCGGTCTTGGCGCCGCGCACCACTTCCAGCAGCTTCATCACATTGGCCGGGCTGAAGAAGTGGGTGCCGATCACGTCTTGCGGGCGCTTGGTGATGTCGGCGATCTTGTTGACGTCGAGCGTGGAAGTGTTGGTGGCCAGGATGGCGCCGGGCTTCATCACTTCATCCAGCTTCTTGAACACCGTTTGCTTGACATCCATGCTCTCGAACACGGCTTCGATCACCATGTCGGCCTGGGCAATGTCGTCATAGCTCAGCGTGGTGGTGAGCAGGCTCATGCGCTGGTCGTAGACATCGGCCTTGAGCTTGCCCTTCTTCACCTGCGACTCGTAGTTCTTGCGCACGGTGGCCACGCCGCGGTCGAGCGCGTCTTGCTTCATTTCCAGCATCACCACGGGAATGCCGGCGTTGAGGAAGTTCATGGTGATGCCGCCACCCATCGTGCCCGCGCCGATGACGGCCACCTTGTTGATGGCGCGCGTGGGCGTGTTTTCGGGCACATCAGGAATCTTGCTGGCCGCCCGTTCACCGAAGAAGGCGCTGCGCAGGGCCTTGCATTCGGGCGTGATCATCAAGCCCATGAAGATCTCGCGTTCGGCCAGCATGCCGGCATCGAAGCTTCCCTTGACTGAAGCCTCCACCGCATCCACGCACTTGGCCGGCGCCGGGAAGTTCTTGCTCATCGCCTTCACGGTGTTGCGGGCAAACGCAAAGTAGGCGTCGGCGCTGGGGTGTTGCACCTTCAGGTTGCGCACCAGCGGCAGCGGGCGGGCATCCGCCTTTTCAGTGGCGAAGGCGATGGCGCCGGTGAGCAGGTCGCCATCGATCATCTTGTCGATGAGTTTTTGGCCCGGCAACGCCGCCAACACTTCGCTCTTCACCGGGTCGCCCTTGACGATCATGTTCAGCGCCATCTCCACGCCCAGCACGCGCGGCAGGCGCTGCGTGCCGCCGGCGCCGGGAATCAGGCCGATCTTCACCTCGGGCAGCGCGATGGCCGCCCCCGCCGAGGCCACGCGGTAGTGCGCGCCCAGGGCCAGTTCGAGCCCGCCGCCCATCACCACGGTGTGCAGCGCGGACACCACCGGCTTGGGCGAGGTTTCGAGCTGGCGGATCAGGCTGAGCAAGTTGGGTTCGGCGATCGACTTGGGACTGCCGAATTCGCGGATGTCGGCGCCTCCCGAAAACGCCTTGCCGGCGCCGGTGATGACGATGGCTTTCACCGCCGGGTCGGCAATGGCCTTGTCAACGCCTTCGGCAATGCCGATGCGGGTGCTGTGGCCCAGGCCGTTGACCGGCGGGTTGTTCAGGGTGACCACGGCCACGGGGCCGCGAACTTCATAGCTGGCTGTCATGCTGTTGCTTCCTGAGACGAGGGAATGGTGCTGCCGTGAGAAATCGAACGATCGTTCGATTCTAGAAGTCGGCGCCGGCGCTGCGGTGTCGCTGCGGCGACAAGGCGGCACGGGGGACTATAGGGATGCAGGCTGCACCCTGCAGCAACGCAGCACTGCCGTTTACCCGTAGGCGCCACCCGACGCATGCTCATGGCACCCCGCTTACCCGCTTCTATCATCGACCGATGAAACACAGCGACAGCGCCGCGGCGTTCATCGCCCGCTGGTAAGGCGTAACGGATTCTGAGCGGGCCAACTACCAACTCTTTGTGGCAGACCTGTGCCACCTGCTCGAATTGCCGCAGCCTGACCCAGCGCAGGAGGACACGCGCGACAACGCCTATGTCTTCGAGCGCCGCGTGACCTTTTCGCATGGCGACGGCAGCCGGAGCAACGGCTTCATGGACCGCTACCGCCGCGGCGCCTTTGTGCTGGAAGCCAAGAAGGTCAAGGCCGGTGCCCATACCAAGGCTTCGACGATGTGGTACCGGCCGGAGACGGATTCAAACTTGACATGCCAGCACTTCAGGCGCTTTCTATAGACGCTTGCGACCACCCGTACTACATCCGAAAGTACATCATCGGGCGGGATTTGGTGCAACGGCATAAGGAGCGATTCATCATCGATTTTCATGGCCTGAATGAGGCCGATGTTCCCGCCCAAGCTCCTGCCATCTACCAGCGCTTGATTGACAGAGTCAAGCCGGAGCGAGACCAGAGCCCGCGGCCCGCATATCGCACGCGCTGGTGGCTGTATGCAAAGTCCAGGCCTGCAATGCGGCGGGCACTGCGCGGCTTGCGCCGGTACATCGTTACGCCCTACACCGCGAAGCACCTGCCTTTTGTCTTTGTGCAAGGTGACGTCCTGCCTGATGCAATGGCGTACGCCGTGGCCCCCCCTGGGTTGGTCTATGGAGGCGACAACTAGTCTGACTCAGGGGGGTAGCGTGCGATGGCCTGTTCATCCCCAGACTGTGTTGAGTTTTCGCCAGGCCTTTGAGCACGATTTGGCTGCGGCTCTTCGTCGCGGCCAAGTAGTTTGTCGAGAATTCCCACGTCATGGCTCCTTCAAGATTCAGCGAAGATTCAGGTTGAACACGGCCGTGTGACCCTCTGGCTCCAGTGTCCGGCCGATGTCAGGTTTTGGAGAAGCCACGGTCGAAATGGTTTCGTCGATCCATGGTCTTTTATCAATCTCCGGGCCTCAAGGTCCACCTCAGGAAGCCAACATAAGAATGTGTTGGAGCCTTCTTCGAACGGGGCGGTTCAGTTCCGCGCACGGCATGCATCGCTGCTAACCTTCCACGAATGCAGCAGCAACAGCCCCTCCCTAACCGCGCACTCATCCTGCTCGCAGGGTCTGGCCGGTGATGTAGGCCGACGCGTCGCTGCACAGGAAGACGGTCGCGCCGATGAGGTCGACGAGCTCGCCGTTGCGGCCGGTGCAGGTCTGCGCGGCGTGGCGCTGCGCCGCCGCGGGATCGGCGAACACCGGCGCGGTGAGCGCCGTCGGAAAGAAACCCGGACCGATGGCGTTGCAGGTGATGGCATGCGGCGACCAGGCCTGCGCGATCGCGCGCGTGAGCTGCACCACGCCGCCCTTGCCGGCCCCGAAGGGCGCGCTGTCGGCGAAAGCACGCGTGCTTTGCAGCGAAGCGATGTTCAGGATGCGGCCCCATCCGCGCGACTTCATGCCCGGCGCCAGCGCCTGCGTCAGGAAGAACGGCGCGCCCACGTGCAGTGCGAGCTGCGCCTGCCAGGCGGCGGGCGTGACTTCGGTGAACGCCTGGCGGAGGTTGATGCCGGCGGCATTGACGAGGATGTCGATGCCGCCCGCCCTCTGCTCGGCGCTGCGGCCGGCGGCGAGCGTGGCCTCGGTGTCCGACAGGTCGGCAGCCAGCCATTCGGCATCGATGCCCTCGCCGCGCAAGCGCTCGACCGCGGCTTCGAGCTCGGCCTCGCGCCGCGCCAGCAAAAGCAGGCGCGCGCCGGCCAGGCCGAGGGCGCGCGCCATCGCGTGGCCGATGCCCGAGTGGCCGCGGGTGACCAGGGCGCGCCGGCCGCCGAGCTCGAACAGCGAGGACAGCGCGAACAGCTTCATACCGTGACCGCGTCCCTGAGCTCGAAGCGCTGCCCGGGGAAGTACTTCGCCCGCCGGTCGTCGGCGGTGCGGGCGTGGCCCTCCATGCCCTCTAGCCGCGAGATGCGCGCGGTGACTTCCCCGATGTCGCGCGCAGCCTCGCGCGTCATGCGCTGCCAGGTGAGGGTCTTCATGAACTTGTGCTGTCGCGGGGGTGGGCGAGATCGACCGGGATGACACATTTGATGCGGCCCGGCCGCGCGGTCATGATGACGATGCGGTCGGCGAGGTAGATGGCCTCAGGCACCGAATGCGTCACGAACGCCACCGTCTTGCGATGCTCCTGCCAGATGCGCAGCAGCGGCCGAGGCCAAAAAGCGCATCAAGGCGCGCGAACAGGCTCGCAAAGGCGGCAAGCAAGAGCCGCCCCAGGACGCTATCTGAAGTGCGCGCCGCGCGGGGGAATCCGTTACGGGCTACGCCCTGCGCGTCTTCCCCCGCGCGATTAATGCAGCTTCAAGGAGATCAACGAAACAGATCAAGCCCTACACTTACCCACAGCCGACCATCTCAAAGTCGGCTTCTACCCCTGGCTCGATATGCGGCCGGCGCGGTGGCTCAGATTTAATCGGCGCCGACACTCGACGATCATGATTTCGCAATTTTTCGAGGTACAGATCAAGGAAGGGAAGATCGATCGCTATCTGGATCTTGCGGCCTCGTTGAAACCCTTGCTGGAAGCCATGGGCGGCTGTCTCTTCCTCGACAGGTTCAAAAGCTTGACTAGAGAAAACCTCCTGCTCTCGTATCAAATATGGCGAGACGAGGGATCGATGATCGCTTGGCGGGTCGATGCGAAGCACCATGCGGTTCAGGAAACGGGCCGCGAGCAGGTCTTCGCCGACTACCGCATTCGGATCGCTCAGGTCATCCACGAGGAACGGTTCGAGGAATCGGCGTGGCGCCCGGGGCGCCTGAGTCCGTACAACGACCCCGAGCGACGGCCGCCAACCTTCGTAGTGGCCTCGGAATCTCGAAACCGAGCGCTGCCGGTAGGAACGTCGTGGACACGTGATGTGTTCGAGAGCGTCTACAGACCCGGCGTCTTTGCTCATCTTGTCGACGTGCCATCATCCGACGCTGGCGTCGGCTTCGGCCGACAACTTCTCACCGATTCGACGACCGAATACTTCCGGGTATTCGAGGTGATGCGCGACTACGGCATGTTCAATCGCCGAGAGGCACCCCAGTACTACCCACCCGTACCGCCGCGAGTGCACTTGCGGTGATCTGATCCAACGAACCTGGAGGTAACAGTTGCAAGTCACTACCGGCCGTCCCGTCACCATGGCCACCAGGGGCATGGTCACATGCCCCCATTCGTTGGCCTCGCAGGCCGGGGTCGACGTGCTGCGCGCGGGAGGCTCGGCCGTCGATGCGGCGATCGCCACCAGCGCTGCCCTGTCGGTGCTGTACCCGCACATGACCGGCCTCGGCGGCGACGCCTTCTGGCTGATCTACGACGCAAAGAGCGGCCAGGTGCGCCACCTCGACGGCGGCGGCCGCGCGGCGGCCAGCGCCAGCGTCGACTGGTTCGCGCGACGTGGTCACGCCGAAGTGCCGTTCCGCGGCATTCTTCCCGCGACGCTGACGACCCCCGGCTCGGTCGCGAGCTGGGGTGAGGCTCACGCCGCGTACGGCCGCCTGCCGATGGCCCGCAACCTCGAGAGCGCCATCGGCTACGCCCGCGACGGGTATCCCGTCACCGAGCGGCTCGCCGGGTGGATCGCCCATGCCGCGCACGATCTGGCGCCGCACGCCGAGGCGACGGCGCTTTTCATGCCCGGCGGCCAGTTGCCGCGGGCGGGCACCACGCTCGTCAATGCGGGCCTGGCGCGAACGCTCGAAGCGGTCGCCGGCCAAGGACCGGCCGGGTTCTATCAAGGTGATGTGGGCGATGAACTGGCCCGCTTCGCGGCCGAGCATGGCGGCTTCTTCACCCGGGCCGATCTGGCGGCGCAGACCGCGCGCTGGGGCGAACCCATCAAGGGCACTTACCGCGAGGTCACCCTGTACGAAACGCCGGCGCCGACGCAGGGGTTCACGGTCCTCGAAATGCTGAACCTGCTCGAGCCCTTCGAGCTGCACCGACGCGACTTCATGGGTGCCGACCACGTGCATCTGATGGTGCAGGCCAAACAGCTGGCGTATCACGACCGTGACCGCCATCTCGCCGACCCGCGATTCGTCGACGTGCCCCTGGAGCGCCTGATCTCCAAGGCCCATGCCGCCGAACGCCGGGCGCTCATGGACCCGGCGCGCGCCCTTCCCTGGGACGAGGTTCCTTCGTACGGAAGCCTCGCGGGCGACACCGTCTTCATCGCCACGGTCGATGCCGAAGGCAATGCCGTGTCGCTCATTCACAGCCTCTACGGAATCTTCGGTTCGGCCGTCGTCGCCGGCAAGACCGGTGTCGTGCTGCAGAACCGCGGCGCGTATTTCTCGCTCGACGCGGCGCACCCCAACCGGCTCGAACCCGGCAAGACGCCGCTGCACACGCTCATCGCGTCGATGGGGTTTCGCAACGGTCGCCTGTGGAGCGTCGTCGGCTGCATGGGCGCCGACGGCCAGCCGCAGATCCATTCGCAGACCTACGTCAACCTGATCGACTTCGGCCAGGACATGCAGCAGGCGCTCGAATCACCCCGCTGGCTATCGGGCCGCTTCGCACTTGGCGAACCGCGCGACACCCTGCACATCGAGGCCCGGTTCCCGATGGCGACCGTCGAGGAGTTGGGTCGGCGCGGCCACATCCTCAATCGCTGGGGCGACTGGAACGAACTCGCCGGGCATGCGCACGGCATCGTCATCGATCCGCTGAGCCGCATGCGCTACGGCGGATCGGACCCGCGCAGTGATGGCGCCGCCATCGGCTACTGATTTTCGGTCTGCGTCCTCGTCTCCACACGTCCTGCATTTGGCGTGTTCTTTCGTCTTCGAGTCGATGGCGACGTGCCGCGTCGCGGATTCAGTAGGCGATGGCATAGCAATCGGGACGCGGGTCGGCTGCGGCGAGCCGATTGCCCATTGCGGGATCGAGCATCACCGCCGTCGCGTTAGGGGCTCCGCGGCGCCCTTGGTCTTTGGGCAAAGTCAAGGGTCGGGTAGCTGGGCGGCGCCGTGTCCGCGCAAAAGGTGACTTGTCAATCGCGCCCCCTGAGAGTGGCAGGCACTGTTGGGCAGAGATCGCCTGGAAATTCGCCTTGGCCGCAAACAGAGAATGAGGTGACCCGCTGAGGCCCGCGCCGTGTGGGCCTGATCAAGAAAAAAGTCACCGGGGCGCGGTGACTTTAAATTGCTGGCGGAGAGGATGGAACTCGAACTCGCGACCTCCAAGACGATCGTTCAGAGGGATGCGATATTCGGGATGCGACCGCTCTCGCCGCCGATAGCAGCCGAATTTAACTAGGTGCCGCGCGGGCAGCGCAGAGTCGCCCAAGCGGCCGCAAGCAGCCCCAAAAATGACTTGATAAGCGCGCCCCACAGAGCATTGCTGGGTCACCGCCGCGGTCCGCGCGACGGCCCTACCAGGAGATCGTGCCAGCGAGGACTCATTGCAATTGGGTTTGCTGTCGAGTGCTTGCCATCTCGAGTGGGCCATGCGCTTCGCAGGCTCGCTCGAAGATAGGCCGAGGTACACAGCAAATCGACCTTCTTGCCATTCCCTTTCCCCTGCGAAGACACCGGCCTCACGTTGGTGCTCAGGTCGCGCATCCGAAGTCTGGCCGAGCAACTGGACACGCACCGCAAGACCCGGCAGGCGGCGCATGAATCGGTCACGCTCACCGGGCTGTACAACGTACTGGAAAAATTGCGTAGCGGGCCACACAGGGCAAGATGGACGTCACAACCGAAAGCCCTGGCGCCAAGCGTCCTGCGGTGGCTTCGGTCGCAGCCCAGCCCAAACGGCCCTGGCCCACGGGCTTGCCGGAGCAAATCAAGACCGTGGCCGAGTTGCTGGCAAATAGTGGCAAACCTCTTTCGCTGGTTGAGTTGGCGTCGAGGTTCGCAGCCCGCGGACGTTGGCACGAACGGTTGCCCACCATTTTGAAAATACTGCAAGCCTTGGGCGCGCACGACGCGTCGATGGCAGCACCACGCTTTGGCAGGCGACACGAAGCTCGTTCAGCGCCCTGTGCTTGCGTTGTTATATCCGTTTCGGTATATTTCCAGGAATGAAACCGATTCGCTTCCTGGGTGATTCGCTCAAGCGGTTGCGCGAGTTTCCAGAAGACGTGAAGCAAGACCTTGGCTATCAGCTCGACAAAGTGCAGCGCGGCCTGCAACCCGACGACTTCAAGCCTATGCCCACCATCGGCCGCGGTGGGACAGCAAGGGAACGTACCGGGTGATCTACACCGCCCGCCTGGTTGAAACGGTGGTGGTGTTGCACGCGTTTCAGAAGAAGACGCAGGCCACGCCGCCGGCAGACATCGCACTGGCCAGGGCCCGTTGGGCCGCATTGATGAGGGAACGCGAATGATCAAAGCTGCAAAGTCCAAGCCCAAAACAGCTCCAGCGAGCGAAACGCATGGCAGCGTTTGGGACGCCATTGCCGACACGGCCGAGCAAGCTGCCAACCTGCGCGCGCGCGCCGCGCTCATGCAGGAGATCGCGGCGTTGGTTCAACAAGCAGCGTGGACACAAGCCGAAGCGGCCGGCCAATGCGGTGTGACGCAGCCGCGCATGAACGATTTGCTGCGTGGGCGCGTGTCGCGCTTTTCGCTGGATGCCCTGGTCAATATGGCCACCGCGTTAGGGCGCAAGGTCACGGTCAGTCTTGAAGCGGCTTGAGGTTTTCACCCTGAGCTGCCGCTGGCCTTGGCTGCTGCCTACACTTCCAGACCATGAATGCTCCCTTTGAATCTGGCGTGGCAGCGCTCGGGCCCAACCTGCACTGGCCCAATCACTTCGCTGCGCTCGGCATCGAGTTCTACACGCCACTGGTGGCGCAACCTTTGCCCCAGCCCCACTGGGTGGCCGTGAGCGACGATTGCGCTCAGACCCTGGGTTGGCCGCAAGATTGGTGGCAGCGCCCCGATTGGAACGCCCTGAACGTGTTCAGCGGCGCCGCGGTCTGGCCCGGCATGCAGCCGCTGGCCAGTGTCTACAGCGGCCACCAGTTCGGCCAATGGGCGGGGCAGTTGGGCGACGGCCGTGCCCTGCTGCTGGGTGAGGTGCAAACGCCGCAGGGCAGGCAAGAAATCCAGCTCAAGGGCGGTGGCCTGACGCCGTATTCGCGCATGGGCGACGGCCGCGCCGTGCTGCGTTCATCGATCCGCGAATTTCTGTGCAGCGAAGCCATGCATGGCTTGGGGCTGCCCACGACACGCGCGCTGTGCCTCATCGGCTCGCCCTTGCCGGTGCGCCGCGAGACGCTGGAAACCGCCGCCGTGGTGGCCCGCGTGGCACCCAGCTTCATTCGCTTTGGCCACTTCGAGCACTTCAGCCATCACGACCAGCATGCCGCGCTGCGCGCTCTGGCTGATTTTGTGATCGACCAGTTCTACCCCGCTTGCCGCGCGGCAGCCCAACCCCATGCCGCGCTGTTGCAGGCCGTGGGCGAGCGCACGGCGCGCTTGGTGGCGCAGTGGCAGGCCGTGGGTTTTTGCCATGGTGTGATGAACACCGACAACCTGTCGATCCTGGGCCTGACCATCGACTACGGGCCGTTCGGCTTTCTCGACGTCTTCGACCCCGGCCACATCTGCAACCACAGCGACCACACCGGCCGCTACGCCTACGCGCGCCAACCCAATGTGGCGTTCTGGAACCTGCATGCCTTGGCCCAGGCCTTGCTGCCGCTGATTAACGATCAAGATGAGGCACTGTCCGCGCTCGAGCCCTACAAGACCACCTACGCCCAAGTCATGCTCGACGCCTGGCGCGCCAAGCTCGGCCTGGCCACAGTGCGCGATGAAGACCGCGACCTGATCGACGACCTGCTCAAGCTGATGGCCGCCGACCGCTGCGACTTCACCATCACCTTTCGCCGCCTGAGCCTGTTCAAGGCGGCCGCTGGCGTGAACAACGATGCCGTGCGTGATGTCTTCGTCAACCGTGACGCCTTCGCCGCCTGGGCCCAGCGCTATGCGGCGCGGCTGCACGCCGAAGGCAGCACAGATGAGCAACGTGCCGAGCGCATGAACCGGGTCAACCCCAAGTACATCTTGCGCAACCACCTGGGTGAAACCGCCATCGCCCGTGCCCGCGATGGCGACTTCACTGAAGTGCAGCGGCTGCTGAAAGTACTGCGCCACCCCTTCGACGAACAACCCGAACACGAAGCCGATGCCGGCTTTCCGCCCGCGTGGGCGCACCACCTTGAACTGAGCTGCTCATCATGATTCACGACCACGACGACACGCGCTACCCGGTGAAAAAGACCGACGCGCAGTGGCGCGAAGAGCTCGACGCGATGCAATACCAGGTGGCCCGCCACGCCGCCACCGAGCGTGCCTTCAGTGGCAAGTACTGGGACCATTTCAAACCCGGCCAATACAACTGCGTGGGCTGCGGCACGCCGCTGTTTGAAGCGCAGACCAAGTTCGACGCCGGCTGCGGCTGGCCCAGCTACAGCGCGCCGATCAATAGCGAGGTTGTCGAGCGCGTGGTTGACAAGAGCCACGGCATGGTGCGGGTGGAGGTGCGCTGCAACCACTGCGGCTCGCACCTGGGCCATGTCTTTGACGACGGACCGCAGCCGACCGGTGAGCGTTTTTGCATCAACTCAGCCGCGATAGACTTCGCCGCCCCCAAATAGTGAGCGCCGCCCCGGCGCCGCGGGGCCACGCCGAATGAAACTGCTGTTTGACTTCCTGCCCATCATCCTGTTCTTCGTGTCGTTCAAGTACGCCGAAGGCAACAAGGAGTGGGCCGCCGCCCTGGCCACCAGCCAGCTTGGTTTCCTGGTCGCCGGCGGCCAGGTTGGCGTGGAGGAAGCGCCGGTGCTGCTGGCCACCGCGGTGGTGATCGTGGCCACCTTGGTGCAAGTGGCATTGCTCAAACTGCGCGGGCGCAAGGTCGACGTGATGCTATGGGTGAGCCTGGTGCTGGTGGTGGTGCTCGGCGGGCTGACCATTTACTTCCGCAGCGAAACCTTCATCAAGTGGAAGCCCAGCGGCCTGTACTGGGCCATGGGCCTGGCGTTCTGGTTGGGCCCGCTGCTGTTCGGCAAGAACTTGCTGCGCGTGCTGATGGGCGAGCAACTGCAATTGCCCGCACCGGTGTGGCAACGCCTGAACTTTGCCTGGATTGCTTTTTTTGCGCTGATGGGCTTGCTCAACCTGTGGGTGGCCTACAGCTTCAGCACCGCCACCTGGGTGAACTTCAAGCTGTTTGGCGGCATCGGTTTGATGCTGCTGTTCACCCTGGCGCAGGGTCTTTATCTGTCAAAGTATCTGGAGCCGCAAGCACCTGTCAGCAGCGGTGATGCCGGCCCGAACAAACCATGAAACGTGCGACTGCAGCCGACATTGAAGCCACCTTGCAAGCCGCGTTGCAGCCCGAAAGCCTGCGCGTGGAAGACGACAGCGCGCGCCACGCCGGCCATGCCGGCGCGCGCGAAGGCGGGCACTACAACGTGTTCATCACCAGCCGGCGTTTCGCGGGCATCGGCCTCGTGGCGCGGCACCGCCTCGTGTATGATGCTTTGCGCTCGTTGATGCCCCTGGGCATCCATGCGCTGGCCATCACAGCCCGCAGCGGCGACGAGCCCTCCCAGGCCTGAAGTGCCACCCCGACCGGCCGGCCACAGTTCACCTGTGCAGCGCGGCCGGTTTCACATCCCCCTGCATAGGACACCCTGCCGTCATGTTGCCCAACCCACCCCGCGCCGCCCTGGCCACTTTGGCCACCTTATTCATCGGCCTGGCCACGGCCTTCATGCCCCTGGCCGCCGCGGCCAACAACATTGCCATCGTCAACGGCAAGCCCGTGCCCAAGGCGCGGCTGGATTTGCTGTTGACCCAGGCCAAGCAGCAGGCCGCGCGCTCGGGCCAACAAATGGGCCCCGAAGTCGAAGGCCGGGCCCGCGAAGAAGTGGTGATGCGCGAGATCTTTGCGCAAGAAGCCGAGAAGCTTGGCGTGGCCAAGTCGGCCGCCTACCGCAACCAGATGGAGCTGGCCCGCCAGAGCATCCTGATCCGCGAACTGTTTGAAGACTACCGGGTCAAGCACCCGGTGAGCGACGCCGAAGCCAAGACCGAGTACGACAAGTTCAAGGCGCAGGCCACCGGCACCGAGTACCGTGCCCGCCACATCCTGGTCGACAAGGAAGAGGAAGCCACCGCGCTGATGACCCAGCTCAAGGGCGGCGGCAACTTCGAAGAACTGGCCAAGAAGCATTCAAAAGACACCGGCTCGGGCGCCAAAGGCGGCGACCTCGACTTCGCCAAGGTTGACGCCTACGTGCCCGAATTCAGCCAGGCCATGGCCAAATTGAAGAAGGGCGAGATGACCGACAAGCCGGTGAAGACGCAATTCGGCTTTCACATCATCAAGCTCGAAGACACGCGCGAAGCGCAGTTCCCGGCGTTTGACGACGTGAAGGGCCAGCTCAAGCAGCGCCTGGAGCAAACCAAGCTGCAGACCTACCAGGAAACGCTGCGCAAGGCGGCCAAGACCGACTACAAGTTCGCTGGGCCGCAGTAACTGCTGGGCAGGCAAAGTGCCACAACGCGCCGCTTGCGGCGCGTTTTTTTGATGCGTCGCAAAATAGCGCCCATCTGGACACGGTAACTGCACGGAGTCACGCCATGAAGACGCTGTTTCTGACCCTGGCCTGGTTCGCGTCGATGCTCGGCGCGGCCGCCGCGCAGGAGCGCGTGGCACGGGTGGGCGTGCTGAGCTGGCAAGACAGCGGCGCATACCACCTGGCGACATCGAGTGCCTTCGTCGACGGCCTGCGTTCGGAGGGCTTCATCGAAGGCCAGAACCTGTTGCTCCTGCGTCGTTCGGCATCGAACGACCCCGACAAGTTCAAGCCGCTCGCGCGTGAACTCGCCGCGGCCAAGGTCGATGTGTTCTTCGCCCCGGCCACGCCGATGGCGGGTGCGGCTTGGGCGGCCGCGCGCAACACGCCCATCGTCATCGCCACGGTGCTCGACCCCGTCGCGCTGAAGTTCATCGACTCGCTGGCGCGGCCGGGTACGCGCGTCACCGGTGTGACCTCGTTGAACGACGAACTCACGCTCAAACGGCTGCAGTTGTTGGCAGAAATGGTGCCGGGCCTGAAGCGTGTTGGCGTGGTCATCGACACGGCCATGGCCAACGCCTGCAAGCAGGAGATCGAACACACCGAGAAGGCAGCCAAGCGGCTCGGGCTGACGCTGGTCATGGTTCACGTCGACCAGCCCAGCGGCCTGGACGCGGCGATGCGCAAGCTCGTTGATGCCAAGGTTCAGGCGGTCACCGGCACGCTGCTGTCAACACGCAACGACCTCGAGACCGAGCAGGCCCAGGCTGCGTTGCGGCACCAATTGCCATCGATGTTCGAACTCGAGGCGGCGGTGCAGCATGGCGGGCTGATGAGCTACGGCCCTGACTTCGCCGCCATCTTCCGCCGCGCCGGCCAGTACACCGGCAAGATCCTGAAGGGTGGCCAGCCGGCCGAGATGGCGGTGGAGCAACCGCGTGAGTTCCAACTCGTTCTCAACATGAAGACGGCGCGCGCCCTGGGCCTCACGGTGCCGCCGGCGATTCGGCTGCGGGCAGACAAGATCATTGAGTGAAAGACGCCGCGCTGGCGCGGCCGCATTGGCGGTGGCCGCCACCGCTTTCGTTTCAGCTGCGGCCACGGCGCGAACTTCAGCGTGCCGTTGCGTGCTCCTCCACCAGCACCCCGGCCTCGATGCGCAACTGGCGCTGGCACCGCGCGGCAATGGCGCTGTCATGCGTCACCAGCACCAGCGTCGTGCCGGCCTCGCGGTTCATCTCGAACATCAGTTCCATCACCGCCGCGCCGGTGGCGAAATCCAGGCTGCCGGTGGGTTCATCAGCCAGCAGCACGGCCGGCTTCACCACGAAGGCGCGGGCCAATGCCACGCGCTGCTGCTCGCCACCCGAAAGCACCCGCGGGTAGTGGCCCAGGCGCTGGCTCAGGCCCACGCGGCCGAGCATCTCGCGCGCCGCCTCGCGCGCATCGCGCCGGCCCAGCAGCTCCAGCGGCAGCATCACGTTTTCCAGCGCGTTCAAGTTCGGCAGCAGTTGGAAACTCTGGAACACAAAGCCCACGTTGTGCGCCCGCACCGCAGCGCGGGCGTCTTCATCGAGCGTGAACATGTCGACCCCGGCCAGGTGCACGCTGCCGGCGCTGGGCACATCGAGCCCGGCGATGATGCCCAGCAAGGTGCTCTTGCCCGAACCCGACGCGCCCACGATGGCCAC
>JAYUQE010000130.1:0-14530 GCA_043756905.1 Burkholderiales bacterium
TGCCAGCGCCAGGCCTGGGCCGGCCAATGCGGCCACGCGCTGCACCGCCTGCTGGAACAAGGTTTGCACGCCGCCGAAGGCCAGAAACTGCTTTGGGAACTGTGCGCGCGACAACGGCCACAAGCGCGTGCCCGAGCCGCCGGCCATGATGACGGGCAGCACCGCCACGGTGGGCGACGGGGAAGGGGTCAACGACATCGAATCAGGGTTCCTCAAAGCCATTCGGGTTCATCGATTGCCAGCGCCAACTGTCAGCGCACATGCGCGCCAGGTCGTGGCGCGCGGCCCAGCCCAGCAGTTCGCCGGCCAGGCCGGTGTGGGCATAGCACGCGGCCACGTCGCCGGGCCGGCGCGGCGCGAATTGCACGGCAATTGGCCGCCCGCTGGCTTGTTCGTAGGCGTGAATCACTTCGAGTACGGAGTGCCCGCGCCCGGTGCCCAGGTTGGCCACGAACGAGCTGCCGTTGCCGGCCAGGTGGTTCAGCGCCGCGACATGGCCTTCGGCCAGGTCGCACACGTGGATGTAGTCGCGCACGCCGGTGCCGTCGGGCGTGTCGTAGTCGTTGCCGAAGACGTTGACATGGCTGCGCCGGCCCACCGCTACTTGCGCCACGTAGGGCATCAGGTTGTTGGGCGTGCCGCGCGGGTCTTCGCCGATCAAGCCGCTTTCGTGCGCGCCCACGGGGTTGAAGTAGCGCAGCGTACCGATGCGCCAGGCGGCGTCACTGGTTTGCAGGTCGCGCAAGATCTGCTCGCCGAACAGCTTCGTTTGGCCATAGGGGTTCTGCGCCGACAGGCTCACGTCTTCGGCGATCGGTAGTCGCTCGGGCGTGCCGTATACCGTGGCACTCGAACTGAACACCAGCTTGTGCACCCGGTGCCGCGCCATGGTCTCGCACAGGCTGAGAAGGCTGCCCAGGTTGTTGCGGTAGTAGCGCAGCGGCTGCGCCACCGATTCGCCCACTGCCTTGAAGGCCGCGAAGTGCACGGCCGCATCAGGCCGATGCTTGGCGAAAATCCGCTCCAGCGCTGCGCCGTCACAGACATCGGCCTGCTCAAAAACCGGCTGCGTGCCACTCAACGTGTGAAGCCGCTCCAGCACCCGGGGCGAGCTGTTGGAAAAGTCGTCCACCCCCACCACCTGCCAGCCTGCTGCGGCCAGCGCCAGCCAGGTGTGCGATGCGATGTACCCGGTGGCGCCCGTCAGCAGAACCGTCGCCATGCCCGACTTAGCGCAGGGTGATGCGGACCTGGCAGCCCACCGAGTTGTAGTCGTAGTTGCCCAGCCCCGTGTCGCGGGTGGACAGGCTCAGGTCGCAACCGGCGATGACGGCGCGGCTGGCATCCCAATTGGCACCCAGCGTGAATTGGCGCAGGTTGTCGTTGCCCGGCGCCAAGCTGATTGTGTTCACCGTGCTGCGGCGGGTGTAGGCCGCCCCGGCATAGGTCGACACCTTGCCGGTGAGTTGATGCTTGACCTGCGTGCGCAAGGTGTTGTTGACGCGGCTCTGGTCATCCAGCAGCAGCGGCCCGCCCACGGTGGTGCGTATCAGGCTGGCTTCGCGGCCGCTGTCGCGGTCGTAGCTGGTGCTGATCGATGTCTTGCCGGTCACTTGCCACTGCCAGGTCAACGTGCCGGTGACGCCGCTCAGGTCGTACGCCGAGGTGTTGTTGTATTTCGTCTTGGTCAGGCTCACCCGGCCCTGGAAAGAAGTGATCGCACTGGGCGTGTAGCCGAACGGGAAATCAATGTCATGGCGCTTGTAGTGGTTCGCCGTAAGGCGGCCCGGGTAGTCACCTTCGGTGTAGCGCAGGCCCAGTCCGGCCATCAAGGCGCTGCTGAATTGGTAGCGCAGGCTGGCGCCCAGGGTGTCGCGATCGTTATTAAACGTGTTGCTGATGACCAGGGCCTGCCCGGAATAGCGCGTGCGGTCATGCGCATAGTTGCCTTCTACCGTCAGCCGCGTGACCACGCCCATGCGTGCCGCCGTGGAAAAGCCATCGGTCTGCACCAGCGTGCGCTCGCTGCTGCTGCCGGCAATGCCATCCACCGCATACTGGGCCAATGAGCGTGCGCTGTAGGCACCCACGTTGCCGGACAGGCGTTCGATCGTGGCCCAGTCCAGGCCACCCGAAACGCGGTAGGAGATGTTGTTCAGCGCTGAACTGGACCGGTAGTTGTTGTGGTCGATCATGGCATCGGCGCGCACGCGCTGGCGGCCGAATGGCTGGTCGAGGCCGGCAAACAGCGAGGTGCTCAATACGTTGTCAGAACTGGACGCGGTCGCCCCGCCCGCCTGGGTGACGTTCGAATGGTGCGTGAAGCGCGCACTCGCCCCCAGGTAGTAAGGGGTGGTTTCGGCCGCCGCTGGCAGGCAGGCCAGCAGGCTGCCGGCAAACAGGCTGGCGCAGGCCAGGCGAACCGGTGCCGATTGCTGTGAAATGTTCAAGATGCCGTCTCCTTCGGTGTGGCGCGCCGCGGTTGGGTGCGTCGGGTTGTGCTGCGAAGGCACTGGGGTGTCTCAGTACGCATTGCGGTCGAGCAACATCAGCTTGACCGTGCGCGCGATGATCTGCAAATCAAACCCCAGGGTCCAGTTGCGCAGGTATTCGAGATCGTATTCCACGCGCGCCTGCATTTTCTCGATGGTGTCGGTTTCGCCACGGTGGCCGTTCACCTGTGCCCAGCCGGTGATGCCGGGCTTGACCTTGTGCCGCACCATGTAGGCCTTGATGATGCGGCGGTATTCCTCGTTGTGCGCCACCGCATGCGGGCGCGGGCCCACGATGCTCATGCGCCCTTGCATCACGTTCACGAACTGCGGCAGCTCATCAAGCGATGTGCGGCGGATGAACGCGCCGAAGGGGGTGATGCGCGGGTCGCCCTTGGTCGCCTGCTTGACCACCGCACCGTTGTCCATGCTGCGCATGGAGCGGAATTTGTAGACCGTGATTTCGTTGCCGTCCAGCCCGTTGCGGCGCTGGCGGAAGATCGCGGGTCCCGGCGAACTGAGCTTCACGCCCAGTGCCACGATCAGCAGGATGGGCGCAATCAGCACCAGGATCAGGCTGGCCAGCACGATGTCGCTGACGCGCTTGACCAACTCGTTGGTGCCGGTGAAAGGCGTCTCGCAGATGCCCACCACCGGCACGCCGTTCATGTCCTGCAAGCGGCCCTGGATGATGCTGATGCCGAACACGTCCGGCACGAAGAAGATCGACGCCGTGGTGCCCTGCAGTTGTTCCAGCAGTTCGACGATGCGCGGCTGCGAACCCAGCGGCAAGGTGATGTAGACCTCGTGGATGGTGTGGGTGCTGACGTACGGCGCCGCGTCCTTCAGGCTGCCCAGGCGCTTGGCGTTGGCTTCGGCGTGCACGCGCAAATCGGCGCGGTCATCGAAGTAGCCCAGGAAATCCAGGCCTTGCTCGCGGCTTTCCACCAGTGCGCGAGCGACCTTGTAGCCAAGAGGGCCGGCACCGATCACGATGGCCGCGCGCCGGCCTTCGGGCTGGCGCGCGCGCCAGCGCAAGATGGAGCGGCCCACCCACATCGCCAGCCATTGCGCCAGCGGCGTGCACACGATCCACCACAGCAGCACATCGTTGTTGAAGAAGCCCAGGCTGCGTGTGGCATAGCCGCACAGCAGCAAAATGGCGATCAAGGCGCCCCAGGAGGTGGCAATGTCCACCCCGGCGTTGAGCAGCTTGTCCTTGAAGCGGTTGCGTCCCGGGAAGGTGAGCGCAAAGACCAGCAAGCACAGGATCAGGTCGGAGCGCACGATGGCTTCGTCGAAGTATTCGGCCACGCCCAGATAGACCAGCACGGTGAGCGCCGGCTCCAGAAACGCTGCCACCATCGACGTCACCGATTGCGGTGCACTGTAGAAAGTACGTTTGTAGCTTCGGTCTTCGAACATTGTTCAAGGCTGGCGCCGGTGGCCGCGAAAGGGTGTCGCGGCGCGGTGGCTGCAGGGGGTAAAGGCGTGGACGCCCTCCCTGGGCTCCGGCGATGTGTAACCTTCCAATTGTCTCCCAGTTTGTCGGCATCGCCTTGGGCGCGGCGCAGGCGGCGTCCCAGAGGCGAAACCTACAATCGATAAATGCTTGACACATTTCAGGCCGTGTTCGGGCCCGCCCTCGTGCAGCGTTTGGTGCTGCTGGCCAACCATGTCCTGAGCAGTGAGCCGGTAGCCACCGAACGCTTGCGCCCGCATGCGGGCAAGCTGTTGCAGCTGCACTTGAATGCCTGGCCAATCTGGTTGCCCGCACCGCCCGCACTGGCGTTTCGCTTCACGCCGGCAGGGCTGTTGGAATGGTGCGGGCCCACGGCTGCGTCGCAGGCCGATCTCAACATCATGCTCAACGCCGCCAACCCGGCCGGCGTGGCCGCTGTGCTGCTGCTGGGGCAGCGGCCCGCGCTGGAGATCGACGGCGACGCCGCCTTGGCCACCGAACTGGACTGGCTGCTGAACAACCTGCGCTGGGACGCCGCGGCCGATGTCGAACGCCTGCTCGGCCCGCAGCGCGCACAGCCAGTGCTGGTTGTGGGCGCGGCGCTGATGCAGGGTTTGCGCGCCGCCTTGGCGGCGGCCAGCAGCTTGAGCGCGCGCCTGCGCCCGGGTGCGCAGCGGCCTGTGCCGCCTGGTGCCTGAGAGCCGAATGCGGCATCTGTTTCGGCTGGGCTTCATCGCCTTCACCTTCCTGCGTTTCGGCCTGGATGAACTGGCGCTGTCGGGCTTTCGTCAGCCCTGGGTGCGCGCTCTGGTGCGCCTGGCCACGGTGGGCCGCAAGCTCGATGCGCCGCGCGGCGAGCGGCTGCGCCGCGCCTTCGAACGATTGGGGCCGATCTTTGTCAAGTTCGGCCAGGTGCTGTCGACCCGGCGTGACCTGCTGCCACTGGACATTGCCGATGAACTGGCCAAGCTGCAAGACCGCGTGCCGCCGTTTCCTGCCGCGCAGGCTGCGGCCCTGGTTGAAGGCGCCTTCGGCCGCAAGCTGACTGAGCTGTTTGAGAGCTTCGACGCCGAGCCGGTGGCCAGTGCCTCCATTGCCCAGGTTCACTTCGCCGTCATGAAGGGCGGGCGCGAGGTGGCAGTGAAGGTGCTGCGCCCGGGCATGCTCAATGTGATTGAAGGTGACCTGAATCTGCTGCACCGCCTGGCGCGCTGGGTCGAGCGGCTGAGTGAAGACGGCCGGCGCCTGAAGCCGCGCGAAGTGGTGGCCGAGTTCGACATCTATCTGCACGATGAACTCGACCTCGTGCGCGAGGCCGCCAACGCCGCGCAACTGCGGCGCAACATGCACGGGCTGAACTTGGTGCTGGTGCCCGAGATGGTGTGGGACTTGTGCCGGCCCGGCGTGATCGTGATGCAGCGCATGCACGGCGTGCCGGTCAGCCAGACCGAGCGCTTGCATGCCGCCGGGGTGGACTTGAAAAAGCTCGCCCGCGATGGCGTCACCATCTTCTTCACCCAGGTCTTTCGCGACGGCTTCTTTCACGCCGACATGCACCCCGGCAACATCCAGGTCAGCCTGGAACCGGCCACGTTCGGGCGTTTCATTGCGCTCGATTTCGGCATCATCGGCACGCTCACCGAAAGCGACAAGGACTACCTGGCGCAGAACTTCCTGGCCTTCTTTCGGCGCGACTACAAGCGCGTGGCCGAACTGCACGTGGAAAGCGGCTGGGTGCCGGCTGACACGCGCATCGATGCTCTGGAAGGCGCCGTGCGCGCCGTGTGCGAGCCGCACTTCGACCGGCCGCTGAAAGACATCTCGCTGGGCCAGGTGCTGATGCGCTTGTTCCAGACTTCGCGGCGCTTCAACGTTGCAATCCAGCCGCAACTGGTGCTGCTGCAAAAGACCTTGCTCAACGTCGAAGGCCTGGGCCGCCAGCTCGACCCTGAGCTTGATTTGTGGAGCACGGCCAAGCCCTTTCTCGAACGCTGGATGCACGGTCAACTGGGCTTTGCCGGCCTGGCCGAGCGCTTGAAGAAGGAAGCACCGCGCTACGCCCAACTGCTGCCTGAATTGCCGCGCTTGCTGCACCAGGCGCTGCTGCGCCGGCAACCCGAGCAAGACCAGGCGCTGCGCGCGTTGGTGGACGAGCAACGGCGCACCAACCGCTTGCTGCAAGGTCTGTTGTACGCGCTGATCGGGTTCGTCGTCGGCGCGCTGGCCATGTTGCTCAAGCAACACTGGCGCGGCGGGTAGGTGACTGGGCCAAGTCGCGCGCGAAGATAATCGCCACCGCCTCTCGCCCCCACCGCGCACAGCGTGGTGCGCGCGCCACCTCCATAGCCGCAACGCAACCGCCATGAACACGACGCTGATCGTCTTTGTCGTCCTGTACCTGCTGGGCACCCTGGCCGTCGGCGTGTGGGCCGGCCGGCACATCAAGACCACCAGCGACTTCGCGGTGGCCGGGCGCCGCCTGCCGCTGATCATGGTCATCACCACCACCTTCGCCACTTGGTTCGGCGCCGAAACCGTGATGGGCATTCCAGCCAAGTTCCTGCAGGGCGGGCTGGGCGCGGTGGTTGAAGACCCGTTCGGCGCCGGCACCTGCCTGATCCTGGTCGGCTTGTTCTTCGCCGCCAAGCTGTACCGGCAAAACCTGCTGACGATCGGCGACTACTATCGCCGCCGCTTCGGCCGCGGCGTGGAGGTGTTCTGCTCGTCTGCCATCATCCTGAGCTACCTGGGCTGGGTGGCGGCGCAGATCACCGCGCTGGGGCTGGTGTTCTCGGTGCTCACCAACGGCGCCATGCCTGAAACCGCCGGCATGATCGTGGGCACCCTGGCCGTGCTGGTGTACGTGGTGGTGGGCGGCTTCCTGGCCGTGGCCTGGACTGACTTCATCCAGATGATCGTGCTGGTGATCGGCCTGTCGGTGATTGCCGTGTTTGCCGGCGAGCTGGCGGGCGGCTCCGACAAGGTTTTCGCGATGATGAACAGCGCGGACCTGTGGCGCTTCCTGCCCGAGCCCGGCTTCAAGGATGTGGCCTTCTTCATCGCCGCTGGCATCACCATGATGCTGGGCAGCATTCCGCAGCAAGACGTGTTTCAGCGCGTCACTTCTGCCAAGGATGCCAACACCGCGCGCAACGGCGCGGTGATCGGCGGCGTGAGCTACATCCTGTTCGCCTTCGTGCCCATGTTCATCGTCTGCGCGGCCGTGGTGGTGATGGGCCAGCAGGCGCTGGACATCGCCAAAGACGACTACCAGCGCCTGCTGCCCACCTTCGTGCTGACCAAGATGCCGCTGCTGATGCAGATCCTGTTCTTCGGTGCGCTGCTGTCGGCCATCAAGAGCACCTCGTCGGCCACCTTGCTG
Source organism: Burkholderiales bacterium (assembly GCA_043756905.1). Lineage (GTDB taxonomy): Bacteria > Pseudomonadota > Gammaproteobacteria > Burkholderiales > Burkholderiaceae_C > Rubrivivax. The sequence goes on from JAYUQE010000130.1 coordinate 7,337, forward strand.
GCACCGTCCACCAGCTTCGTCGAGAACATCCTGAAGAACCTGCGGCCGGACATGGGCGACAAGCAACAACTGCTGGCCACGCGCTGGAGCATCGTCGTCTTCGCCGCGCTGGTGCTGGCGTACGCGGTGGCCATGAAGGGCACGCCGATCTACGACTTGGTGTCGTCGGCCTACCAGGTCACCCTGGTTGGGGCCTTCGTGCCACTGGTGATGGGCCTGTACTGGCGGCGTGCCACCACCCAAGGTGCGGTGTTCTCGCTGGGTGCAGGCATCGGGGTGTGGCTGCTGTACTTTCCGCAAGTCAGCACCCTGGGTGAAGCTTTTCCCGGCCAATTGGCCGGCCTGCTGGCGGCTTTTGCCGGCATGGTGGCGGGCTCGCTGCTGCCGCAGTGGTTGCTCAACCGGCACGAAGCCGTTCACCACATGGCCGGCATCGGCCGCTGACCCGGCGGCGCTGCGGGCGGCCGCCCCGCGGGCACCGGCCCTTATAATTTTCTGTTTTGCGTCAAGGGTTTAGCCATGCCGATCTACGCCTATCGATGCGCGCAATGCGGGCACGCAAAGGACGTGCTGCAAAAGTTGTCCGACCCGGTGCTGAGCACCTGCCCGGCCTGTGGCGACGAGACGTTCGCCAAACAACTGACTGCAGCAGGTTTCCAGCTCAAGGGCTCGGGTTGGTACGTGACGGACTTTCGGGACGGCAACAAGACCAAGCCCGCTGCGGGTGACGCTGCCACGGAAGGCGCCGCCAAGGACGCCTCCGACAAGCCGGCCTCTGGCGAGACGGCGGTTGACAAGGCGCCTGCCAAGCCAGTGGATGCCACGGCGGCCCCGGCTGCGCTGGCCCCTGCCCCGGTGGCTGCGCCAGCGCCCGCGGCGGGCAGCCCGTCGTCCAGCACGTGAAGAAATATCTCTTCGCCGGGTTGCTGGTTTGGCTGCCGTTGGCCATCACCATCTGGGTGCTGTCGTGGCTGCTCGGCGCGGTGGATGGCGTCTTCGCCTCGGTGCTGTCGCTGTCGCAAGCCGTGCTGCCGGCCAGCATGCACGCCGCCATCGAGCAACTGCGTCATGTGCCGGGGCTGGGCGTCATCGTCCTGGCCCTGGCCCTGGTGCTCACCGGCATGTTCGTGGCCAACTTCGTCGGCCAATGGGCGCTGCGCCAGTGGGATCGGCTGCTGGGCAACATCCCCATCGTCAAGTCGGTCTACAACTCGGTCAAGCAGGTCTCGGACACGCTGTTTTCCAGCAACGGCAACGCCTTTCGCGAAGCCGTGCTGGTGCAGTACCCGCGCCTGGGCAGTTGGACCATCGCCTTCGTCACCGGCGCGCCGGGCGGCGAGGTGGCGCAGCACCTGCCCGGCGAATACGTGAGCGTGTACGTGCCGACCACGCCCAACCCAACCTCGGGCTTCTTTTTGATGATGCAGCGCAGTGACGTGGTGGTCCTGACCATGAGCGTGGACGAGGCGCTGAAGTACATCATTTCCATGGGTGTGGTGGGGCCCGACAGCAGCCGAAACCCGGCGGGTTGAGCATGCCGGCCGCTGCTCAACCCTGAAGGCCTGCAACACGGCCTGCAAACGCCAACCCGGCCACCGCCCGCCGCGCCGCCCCGTGCCGCGCTGCAACCCGAATCGAACCCCCGGAGTCTTTGCATGCGAACCACATATTGCGGCCTCGTCAGCGACACGCTGCTCGGCCAAACCGTCACCCTGATGGGCTGGGCCCACCGCCGGCGCGACCACGGCGGCGTGATCTTCATCGACCTGCGCGACCGCGAAGGCCTGGTGCAGATCGTCTGCGACCCCGATCGCCCCGAGATGTTTGCCACCGCCGAAAACGTGCGCAACGAGTTCTGCCTGAAGATCGTGGGCCGCGTGCGCGCGCGCCCGGCCGGCACCGAGAACGCCAACCTGGTGAGCGGCAAGGTCGAGGTGCTGTGCCTGGAGCTGGAGGTGCTCAACGCCAGCGTCACGCCACCGTTCCAGCTCGATGACGACAACCTGTCTGAAACCACCCGCCTCACGCACCGCGTGCTCGACCTGCGCCGCCCGGCGATGCAGAAGAACCTGATGCTGCGCTACCGCGTGGCCATCGAGGTGCGCAAGTACCTCGATGAGTTGGGCTTCGTCGACATCGAAACGCCGATGCTCACGCGCAGCACGCCCGAAGGCGCGCGCGACTACCTGGTGCCCAGCCGCGTGCATGACGGCACCTTCTTCGCGCTGCCGCAGTCGCCGCAGTTGTTCAAGCAGCTGCTGATGGTGGCTGGTTTCGATCGTTACTACCAGATCGTCAAGTGCTTCCGCGACGAAGACCTGCGCGCCGACCGCCAACCCGAGTTCACGCAGATCGATATCGAAACCTCGTTCCTCGATGAAGCCGAGATCCGCGCCATCACCGAAGGCATGATCCGCAGCGTGTTCCGCAAGGCCCTGGGGGTGGAGCTGCCCGAGTACCCGGTGATGAAGTACAGCGAAGCCATGCACCGCTTCGGCTCGGACAAGCCCGACCTGCGCGTCAAGCTCGAATTCACCGAGCTGACGGACGCCATGAAGACGGTGGACTTCAAGGTCTTCTCTGGCCCGGCCAACGCCGTGGGCGGGCGCGTGGCGGCGCTGCGCGTGCCCGGCGGTGGCGAGATGAGCCGCGGCGAGATCGACGGCTACACCGAGTTCGTGAAGATCTACGGTGCCAAGGGCCTGGCCTGGGTCAAGGTCAACGACGTGGCCAAGGGCCGCGAAGGTTTGCAGTCACCCATCGTCAAGAATCTGCACGACCAAGCCATTGCCACCATCCTGCAACGCACCGGCGCGGCCAGCGGCGACCTGATCTTCTTCGGTGCTGACAAAGCCAAGGTGGTGAACGATGGGCTGGGTGCGCTGCGGGTGAAGATCGGCCACAGCGAGTTCGGCCGCAGCAAGGGTCTGTTCGAAACGCGCTGGGCGCCGCTGTGGGTGGTGGACTTCCCGATGTTCGAGCATGATGAAGCGGCGGGCCGCTGGAACGCCGTGCACCACCCCTTCACCGCGCCGAAAGACGGCCATGAAAACCTGATGGACACCGACCCCGGCGCCTGCGTGTCCAAGGCCTATGACATGGTCATGAACGGCTGGGAAATCGGCGGCGGCTCGGTGCGCATTCACCGCGCAGACGTGCAAAGCAAGGTCTTCAGCGCGCTGAAGATCGGGCCCGAAGAGGCACAGGCCAAGTTCGGTTTTCTGCTCGACGCGCTGCAATACGGCGCGCCGCCGCACGGCGGCCTGGCCTTCGGGCTGGACCGCATCGCCACGCTGATGGCCGGGGCCGAATCGATCCGCGACGTGATCGCCTTCCCCAAGACCCAGCGCGCGCAATGCCTGCTTACCGGCGCCCCCAGCGTGGTGGATGAAGCGCAGTTGCGTGAGCTGCACATCAGGCTGAGCAATACACAAACAGCCGCTTGAACTGGTGGCGTGGTCATGTTGCAGTGAACCTGTTGAGCCATCGATAACAGCCTGATCCACAGCCTGATCCACTTGCTTGGCGTCAAGGTTCTGTATAACATTCGTTATAACAACTCTGGAGCCCGCCATGCACGCCTTGAAGCTCACCCAGATCGGCAACTCCGTCGGCGTCATCTTGCCCAAGGAAGTGTTGGCGCGGCTGAAGGTGGAGAAGGGCGACATGCTTTACTTGACCGATAGCCCAGACGGTGTGCGCATCACGCCGCACGACCCGGTATTTGAGGGGCAGATGCAAGCAGCGCGAGACATCATGAAGGCGCGTCGCGCGGTGTTGCGCGAACTCGCGAAGTAGCGCAGTCATGGCTGCCAACGAACCCTGGGTCTGGATCGACCAGGCGGTCATCCTTGCCGTGCATGAAGAACAACTGGCCGAGCACGGTGGCGCTGCCGGCGTGCGCGACGCGGGCCTGATGGAGTCTGCATTGGCGCGCCCACGCAACCTTGTGTTTTATGGGCAACCCGATGTGGCCGATTTGGCTGCGGCCTATGGCTTTGGCCTGGCCCGCAATCACCCTTTTGTTGACGGCAACAAGCGAACGGCGTTCGTGACGCTTGAGCTGTTTCTGAATCTCAATGGTTGGCCGTTGCAGGCCAGCGACACCGACTGCGTGCTGGTCATGTTGAGTCTGGCCGCGGGCGAAGTCGACGAAGCCACCTTTGCGGCCTGGCTGCGCAGCCGCATCGCCAGGCGTTGAGCCTTGTTCAGCAACCTTCGAGATGACTGATAAACGACTCAAGATCCCTGAATCGGTGTTGGTGGTGATCCACACCACTGAGTTCGAAGTCCTGCTGATCGAACGCGCCGACCACCCCGGCTTCTGGCAAAGCGTCACCGGCTCCAAAGACGACATCGATGAACCGCTCTCGCTCACCTGTCAGCGCGAGGTGGCAGAGGAAACCGGCCTCATCATCGGCACCCCGCAATTGCCCGCCAGCGCCCTGCATGACTGGCATTTGAGCAACGTGTACGAGATCTACCCGGTCTGGCGCCACCGCTACGCGCCGGGTGTCACGCACAACACCGAGCATGTGTTCGGCCTGCACCTGTCGGCGCGCGTGCCAGTGAAACTGAACCCGCGCGAACACCTGGCGCACCAGTGGCTGCCTTGGCGGGAGGCCGCCGACCGCTGTTTTTCGCCCAGCAATGCCGAGGCCATCCTGCATTTACCGCGCCACACATGAACCCGTTTTCGTCGTCCACCTTCGCCGCCAGCTCCTTGTTTTCGCCCACAACCTTGCGCGTGGCCACCTACAACATCCACAAGGGCGTGCGTGGCATGGGCCCGCGCAAGCGGCTGGAAATCCACAACCTGGGCCTGGGCGTTGAAGCGCTCGACGCCGACCTGGTGTTCCTGCAGGAGGTGAGCCTGTACCACACGCGCGCTGCACGCCACTTCGACCGCACCTGGTTCGGTTGGCCTGAAGGCGGCCAGGCCGACTTCCTGGCGCCAGACGGTTATGACGTGGCCTACCGCACCAACGCCACCACGCGCCATGGCGAGCATGGCAATGCGCTGCTGTCGCGCTGGCCGATGGGCGACGTTGGCCACCATGACGTGAGCGACCACCGCTTCGAGCAGCGCGGCCTGCTGCACGTGCCGGTGCTGTGGAAGAAGCGCTGGGTGCACACCGTGGTGGTGCACCTGGGCCTGGTGCATTCCAGCCGCGTGCGGCAGATCCAGCGCCTGGCCGAGTTCATCACCAGCGAAGTGCCGGCCGGCGAGCCGCTGCTGGTGGCCGGTGACTTTAACGATTGGGGTGAGCGGCTGGATGGCCCGATGCGCGAGATCGGCCTGGACCGGGCGCGCGCGCCGGCCGGCCGCCTGGCCTCGCGCCTGACCTTTCCCTCGCGCGTGCCCGTGTTCGCGCTCGACCGCATCTACATGCGCGGCCTGGCCTGCCACTCCACCAGCGTGCCGCGCGGCACGGCCTGGGCGCGCATGTCCGACCACCTGCCCCTGGTGGCCGAACTCGAATTGACCTGATCCACGCCGAGCATGCGCGAGCCCCTGCAACCCGACATCGATGGCTGGCAGCTCCTGCCACGCCCGCCCTTCGTGGGCGGCAACAGCGTGCGTCTGCTGCAAGGCGGCGATGAGCTCTTTCCGGCCATGTGCGAGGCCATGGCCGGCGCGCAGCGCGAGATCTGGCTGGCCACCTACATCTTCCAGGACGACGCCGCCGGCCGTGTCGTGGCCGATGCGCTGCTGGCCGCGGCGCAGCGCGGGGTGGCGGTGCGCGTGGTGATCGACGGCTTCGGCTCCAAGGACACCCTGCGCAAGGTGCGGCAATGGCTGGCGCATGAGTCCATCGACCTGGTGGTCTTTCGCCCGATCGACCGCTGGTGGGCCTGGTTCCAGCCCGGCCAGTTGCGCCGGCTGCATCAGAAGTTATGCGCGGTGGATGGTGAAGTGGCGTTCGTGGGCGGCATCAACGTCATCGATGACCGCTTCGACCAGAACCATGGCGTGTGCGAAACGCCACGGCTCGACTTCGCCGTCGAACTGCGCGGCCCGGTGGCGCAGCCGGTGGGCCACACCGCGCATGCCATGTGGGCGCGTGCCACGCTGGGCGGCAGTTGGCGCCACGAGGTGCGTGCCCTGGCGCGCAGCGCGCGGCCGGTGCACACCACGCTGCGGCTGCTGCGCGAGTTGAGCATCAACCCCGAGGCCGCAGTGCTCGACGAAACGCTGCAGCCCGTGCCCGTGGGCTTTGTGGTGCGCGACAACCTGCGCCAGCGCCGGGCCATCGAACATGTCTACATCGCAGCCATCCGCAAGGCGCGGCATCGCGTGGAAATCATCTGCCCGTACTTCTACCCCGGCCGCACCTTTCGCCGTGTGCTGCGCCAGGCGGCCGACCGCGGCGTGCAAGTGCGGCTGCTCTTGCAGGGCAAGGTCGACTACCGTTTCGCCGCGCTGGCCGCGCGCGTGCTTTATGAAGAGCTGCTGGCCCATGGCGTGCGCATCTACGAATACACGCCGGCCTTCCTGCATGCCAAGGTGGCGATCGTGGATGACGACTGGGCCACCGTGGGCAGCTCCAACATCGACCCGCTGTCGCTGCTGCTCAACCTTGAAGCCAACGCCGTGATCAACGACCCGGTCTTCGCCGCCGAATTGCGCCGGCGCTTCGACGCCAGCGCCGCCGTGTCGCGCGAAATCACCGCCCCGCCGGTGGCCAAGGGTTGGCGCCGTTGGGCCTCGCGCGGCTTCGTCGCCTGGACGGCCAACCTGTACCTGCGCCTGGCCGGCGCCGCCGGGCGGTATTGATCCGACGCGGCTTCGGGCGCAGCGCCAATGCGAACTGACACGAGCACCGATCTGGTCGTGGCCACGCCGCGCGGGCTGTATTGCCCGCCGGGCGACTTCTACATCGACCCGTCGCGCCCCGTCAGCCATGCCGTCATCACCCATGCGCATGCGGACCACGCGCGCCGCGGCCATGGCCACTACCTGGCGTGTGCTGCCGGGCAAGCCGTGCTGCGCGCGCGCCTGGGGGCGATCACGCTCGACACCCTGGCCTACGGTGAAAGCATCCACCACCGCGGCGTGCGCATCAGCCTGCACCCGGCCGGCCACGTGCTGGGATCGGCCCAGGTGCGGCTGGAACATGCCGGGTGTGTCTGGGTGGCCTCGGGCGACTACTACCTGTCGGCGCACGACGAGCGCAACCCCACCTGCGAACC
>JAYUQE010000131.1:0-14529 GCA_043756905.1 Burkholderiales bacterium
GCAGGTCAACCGCATGGTCGACCTGGGCGCGCGCGTGATCGTGGCCACCGCCATCGACCTGGGCCTGAGCCCCTTTGCCCTGGGCCAGGGCACAAACGCCGCGGCGCTCGTCAGCCGCCTGGTGCTGGCCATCAACGGCCGCGTGCGCGTGAACATCCTGAACGACGGCCGCTTCGTCGGCCTGGTGCTGGCTGACGAGGCGGTGCAAGCCGCCGCCCGCGCCCCGGCCGTGTTCGGGCTGGCCAACGCCACCCAGGCCGCGTGCGCCACCGCGTTGCCCGACTGCACCACCAACACCATGGTGACCGGCGCCGTGGCCTTGAACTGGCTGTGGGCTGACGCCACCCACATCGGCCCGGGCCTGCAAACCTACATCGGTAGCCTGGCTGCGGCGCGAGCGCGGGGCAACCCGTTTTAGGCGACAGTCTTTAGCGTCACGCCGCCAAGGGCTTGCGCCCGACCAGCGGGTAGGCCGGGTCGTTAAAGCCCGGCGTTGACGGGTGCCCGGGCGCCACCAGCTCGTCCACCAACGCCTCGTCTTCGGCGCTCAGCTTGATGTCCAGTGCCGGCAAGTAGCTCTGCCACTGCGCCAGCGTGCGCGGCCCGGCGATCACGCTGCTGATCATGCGGTTGGCCAGCACCCAGGCGGTGGCGAATTGGGCCAGCGTCACGCCGCGCTCCTGCGCATGCCGGGCCAGGCGCTGCGCGATGGCCAGCGATTCGGCGCGGAATTCGGTTTGCATGATGCGGGCATCGCCCCGGCCGGCGCGCGTGCCGGCGTCGGGCGCGGCGCCGGGCGCGTACTTGCCGGTCAACACGCCGCGTGCGACCGGGCTGTACGGCACCACGCCAAGGCCAAAGTGTTCGCAGGCCGGCAACACTTCCACCTCGGGCCCGCGGTTGAGCAAGTTGTAGTAAGGCTGGCACACCACCGGGCCGGGCAGGCCCAGTTGGCGTGCCAGGGCCACCATTTCGGCGATGCGCCAGGCGCGGAAGTTCGAGACGCCCCAGTAGCGAATCTTGCCGCTGCGAACCATGTCGCCCAATGCGTGCAGCGGCTCTTCCAGGTTCATTCCCGGGTCATCGCGGTGCAGGTAATAGATGTCGATGTGGTCGGTGTGCAGCCGGCGCAGGCTGGCTTCGAGCGCGCGCACCATCCACGTGCGCGAGAAGTGGCCTTCATTGACGCGCGCCGACATCTTGTTGCCCAGCTTGGTGGCCAGCACCCAATCGTGGCGCTGCGGCTTGATCAGCTCGCCCACGACCTCCTCGCTCACCCCGGTGGTGTAGACGTCGGCCGTGTCGATGAAATTCACGCCCTGGGCATGGGCATCGGCAACGATGCGCGCCGCCTCGGCGCGGTCGGTCTGGTCGCCGAACATCATCGTGCCCAGGCACAGGGCCGAGACCTTCAGGTTGCTGTGGCCAAGGGGTCGGTATTGCATGGTGATCTCGGGTTGCTTGGGACGCTGTCGGGCTCCTGGCAAGCATAGGACACTTGTGTTCAACTTCGGGCCATGGCCATGCTCCCACACCCTTCCATGCCGCGACGCCACCTGCTGGGCGGCGCCGCCGCACTGATCGGCGCGCCCTGGTTCATTCGTGATGCGCGGGGCCAAGCGGTGCTGCGGCCCACGCCGGCGCAGACCGAAGGGCCGTTCTACCCCGTCGCGCTGCCCGGCGACAGCGACGCCGACCTGCTGACCCAGGGCAACCTTCGCTACACCCGCGGCCAGGCCACCTGGCTCGAAGGCACGGTGACGGATCGCACGGGCCGGCCGCTGCGCGACGCGGTGGTTGAAATCTGGCAGTGCGACCAGGCCGGCCACTACCATCACCCCGGCGACCGTGGCGCCGACCCGGCATTCCAGGGCTTCGGCCGCACGCAAGTGAACGCCGACGGCGAGTACCGCTTTCGCACCATCCGGCCTGCGCCTTATTCGGGGCGCACGCCGCACATCCACGTCAAGGTGAAACTGGGCCCGCGCGAACTGCTAACCACGCAGCTCTACGTGGCCGGCGAGCCTGGCAACGAGCGCGACTTTCTATGGCGCAGCTTGTCGACGGCCGACCGCGCCGCGCTGGGCGTGACGTTTCAAGCCGAAGGCGACGGGCTGCGCGGGCGCTTCCCGATCGTGGTGGTGGCTTGAACGCCGTTGCTGCGCAAGCCGCTGATCGCGAACGTTAGGTTTCACACACTATCGCCGAGCCGACTTCGCCATGTCCTGCCGTCGCACATTCATTTCACAGGCCGTCGCGGGCGCTGCGGCCATGTGCTGGGGCGAGCATCCAGCGCTGGCCGCGCCCGAGGCCCTTGATCCGAAGTGGTACCAGGCAGCGGTTGAAATGCGCCGCTTGGCCGAGTCCTGGGGCGACCAAAGCTATGGCGCGGTACTGGTGGCCAGTGGTGCTGTCGTCGGTGAAGGGCCAAGCCGTGTGGTCAAGGACATGAACCCGGATGCTCATGCCGAGCGCGTTGCCATCCTTGACGCGCAGCGGCGCCTTGGTCGCGAGCGTCTCGCCGGCAGCGTGCTGTATTCAACCAGCCGCCCGTGTTCACTGTGCCAGGCCGCAGCGCTTCGCGCCGGCGTGAGCCGCATGGTCTTTGGCCCGTCGCTGTCGGACGCGGTCTCACCCGGCGGCCGCCACCAGTAATTGTTGGGGTTGGCCGAGTTCGTTGCTCAGCCGGGGAGAACAGGCGTCGAGCGCCACGCACAGACAGATCGACGGCAAGGAGTAAAGTGCGAGGCCTGCAGTGTCCTCACAGGAGCCAGTTCATGAGTCAAGTCCATTCACACTTCATGTTCGCGTTGGTTCTCTTTGCAGCCGCGCCCGCGCTGGCACAGGGAACAGACAAGGCGGCGGCAAAGGCATCGATTGCGGGAAAGTCTGCCGCCGCCAAGCAAGCCCCCGTGAAGGCGAGCACTGAGCGGAAGAAATTCGAGTTCGTCGGGGAGCCGGCGGCGGCGAATGCGGCAACGCAACAATCTAACAAGCCGGTTGCCGAGCGGTCCGCGCCCGCCTATCTGAAGGACAAGTCGACCTGTCACTCTCAAGGCAGTGACGCGTAGTTGAGCCGCCACAGCGGCGTCATCGTTTGGTCAGCGCGGCACCGGCCCGGCGCGCACGCCGGGCGGCCCCGTCAACGCGCAGCTTGATGAACAGGATGATGCTGGCCAGCGCCAGCGTAAAGGCGTTGGCGATGATGATCGGCCACTCGCCCAGCATCACGCCGTAAGCCAGCCACAGCGCCACACCCAGGGTGAAGGCGCTGTACATGGCCAGCGAGATGCCGCTCACGTCGCGCGTGCGCAGCGTGTGCACGGCTTGCGGCAGGAACGACAGCGTGGTGAACGTGGCCGCCAGCGTGCCCAGCAGGTCAATCGAACGCATGGCCGGCTTTCATCGCACCGCGCCGTCGCGCATCGTCCACTGCACCAGGGCTTCGAGCGCCGGGCGGGCGGCGTTGGCGTTGGGGTGGTTGATGATCGCCACCAGCGTGTAGTGCCGCCCGCTGTCGCCCAGCACATAGCCGGCCAGCGCCGCCACGTCACGCAGGCTGCCGGTCTTCAGGTGTGCCTGGGCCGTGGTGTTGCGCTGGCGGCGCAAGGTGCCGTCGGTGCCGCTGACGGGCAGCGAACTCATCAGCTCGCTCATCCACGGGCTGGCCCAGGCCAGTTGCAGCAGGCGCGTCAGCTGCTGGGCCGACAGGCGGGTTTCGCGCGATAGGCCCGAGCCGTTGTCCAGCGTGACCTTGCCGGCCGCCGCGCCCAGGCGCTGCTGCCACCAGGCTTGCAGCGACTCGCGCGCCGCGTCTGGCGTGGCCGGCGGGTTCACGCCCAGGGCCAGCGGCAGGCTCAGGAAGAGCTGCTGCGCCATCACGTTGTTGCTGTATTTGTTGATGTCGCGCACCACCTCGGCCAGGGGCGGCGAGTTGAATTCGAAACTGGGCTTCAGGCCGGAAGGCGACGGGCCGTCGCGCACGCTGCCGGCCAGCTTGCCGCCCATTTCGCGCCACAAGGCTTCAAGCAGGCGGGCGTTGTAGCTCGCCGGGTTGGCATCGGCCACGGGCCAGAATTTTTCGCCGCAGGCCGCGGCGTAGCTGCCGGCAAAACGCACCCGCGCCGGGTCGTTGAAGCTGGCCTTCAGCCCCGCGCGCCAATCGCCGCATTCGCCGGTGGTCAACGGCACGGTGCGGTCCACAGGCGCGCCGGCCAAGGTGGGCTCAGTCTGCACCACCGCCACGCCGCGCGCCGCATCGGGCACGAAGGTGTAGATCACCGCCTTGTAATTCAGCAGCAGCGAGTCAGGCCGAACGTTATACGGGCGCAGCACTTCGCCATCAAATTCGCTCAGCGGCGCGTCGTTGGCGGCAAAGGCACTGCGGTCGAGCACGAAATCGCCTTTGATCTCGCGCACCCCGGCCTGCTGCACGCGGCGCAGCAGCAGCCACACGCGCTCCAGCACCAGCCTGGGGTCGCCACTGCCCTTGATGTGCACCGAGCCTTCGAGCACGCCGCCTTGCAGCGTGCCGGCCAGCCACACTGGCGTGACCCAGGCCCAGGCCGGGCCAAGCTGGTCCAGCGCCGCGGCCGTGGTCAGCAGCTTCATCAGCGACGCCGGGTTCATCGGCATGGTGCTTTGATGCGCCAGCACCTGGCGCGCCGCGCCGGCCTCCTGCCCCTGGCGCGCGCTACCGGCTTCCTGTACCAGCACCGACAGCGCTTCCGGCGGCACCTGGGCGCGGCGCAGCGCCTGGCTCACCGCCTCGGGCAGGGGCTGTGCCGAGCAAAGCGCGCCGCAAAAAAGACAAAGCGCGCCAAGCAGCGCGCGGGGTGATGCCAACATGGGCCGCGATGATCGCACGGCTAAACTGCCGCCATGCCGACCTCGACCAAGCGAGCCCGTCTCGTTGGTGGCCTGTGCGCCCTGGTGGTGGTGGCGATCTGGACGTCCTTCATCCTGATCGCGCGCGTCAGCGCCGCGCACAGCCTGCTGCCTTTTGACATCGCCTTCCTGCGCTTCGCGTTTTCCGCGCTGGTGGCGCTGCCCCTGCTCGTGCGCTTCGGCCCCGCGATGCGCGCCCAGCTTGCCCAGGGCGGCGGCTCGCCCTGGGCCCGCGGCGCCGCGCTCACCGTCCTGGGTGCCGTGGGCTATTGCTGCTTGGCCTACAGCGGCTTCTTCTTCGCCCCGGTGGCGCATGCCTCGGTGCTGTTGCCAGGTTCGTTGCCGCTGTGGACAGCGTTGATCGCCTTCTTCTGGCTGCACGAGCGCGTCAGCCCGCAGCGCGCGCTGGGCCTGGCCTTGATCATTGCCGGCGGCGCCCTGGTCGGCGGCGCCAGTCTGCTGCTAGCCTTTGCCGGCGGCAACGTCTGGCAGGGCGACCTGCTGTTCATGGCCGCCTCGGTGTGCTGGTCGATGTACACCGTGCTGTGCCGGCGCTGGCGCCTGGGCGCGATGCCGGCCACGCTGGTGCTGGCGCTGGGCAGCGGGCTCAGTTTCGTGCCGCTGTACGGCCTGGGCGCCTGGGCCGGCTTCATCCCGAGCAAGCTGGCGCAGGCGCCGTGGGCCGAAATCGCCTTCCAGGCGGTGTACCAGGGTGGGGTGTCGATGTGGCTGGCCGGCTTGGCCTTCACCCAGGTCGTGGTCACTTTCGGGCCCACCCGCACCACGCTGCTGACGTCGGTGGTGCCGGCGCTGGCCGCGCTGTTGGCCGTGCCGCTGTTGGGCGAGGCGTTGCAAGGCTACGCACTGATTGGCCTGGCCTGTGTCACGCTGGGCGTGGTGCTCGGCCTGCACGCGCCGTCGGCGCCATTGAAAGCCAGGCCGGCATGAAGTTGCTGGCCTTCGACACCGCCACCGAGGCCCTGGCCGTGGCCCTGTGCCACGGCGCACGCAGCTGGGTGTTTGATGGCGAAGGTGGCGCCAAGGCTTCAGCCGAATTGCTGCCGCGCATCCAGGCCCTGCTGCGTGAAGCCGGCTTGGCGCTGACCGATCTGGACGCCATCGCCTTCGGCCGCGGCCCGGGCGCTTTCACCGGGCTGCGCACCGCCTGCTCGGTGGCGCAGGGCCTGGCCTTGGGTGCGGCCAAGCCGGTGCTGGCCATCGACAGCCTGCTGATCGTTGCCGAAGGCGCGCGCGCCGGTGCGGCCGACTTTGATGTGGATGTGGCAATGGACGCCCGCATGGGCGAGGTGTACGCCGGCCGTTATGCCCATGTCGGGGGTCTGTGGCGCGTGCTGCGCGAGCCGGCGCTGTTCACTGTGACGGCCTTGAACGCCGTGTGGCAGCTTGAGCCGCCGCAGGCCGTGGCCGGCAGCGCTTTGGCCGCGTTCGGCTCGAACCTGGTGTTTGGCGCGGCGCCGGTAATAGCTGGCGCCACCAGTCGCGCGGCGGCGCTGCTGCGTTGCGCGCAGGCCGCGCAGCTTGCCGGCCTGGCGGTGGACGCAGCGCTGGCCTTGCCGCTGTACTTGCGCGACAAGGTGGCCCAGACCACCGCCGAGCGTGCGCTGGCCAAGGCGCCGCCGGCATGACCCAGCGCGCCATGACCCTGGCCGACGTCGATGCCGTGGTGGCGGTTGAAGCGCAGGCCTACCCGTTCCCGTGGAGCCGCGGCAACTTCGTCGATTCGTTGCTGGCCGGCCACCTGGCGCCGCTGCGCCTGGACGAGGCCGGCGCGGTGCAGGCCTATGCCCTGGCCATGCCGGGGGTGGAAGAAATGCACCTGCTCAACCTGACCACGGCGCCGGCGCAGCAGCGCCGCGGCCATGCCCGCGCCCTGCTGGGCGGGCTGCTCGATGAATGCCGGGCGCGCCACCTGCGCAAGCTGTGGCTGGAAGTGCGCGGCAGCAACGCCGCCGCCTTGGCGCTGTACGCCGCGTGTGGGTTCACCACCCAGCATGTGCGCCGCGGCTACTACCCGGCCGGGCGCGGTGCGCGCGAAGACGCCGTGGTGATGGTGCGTGCCCTCGACGGCCAAGCCCAACATGCCCTGGACTGAAGCCCAGATCGCCATGCTGGCGGAAATGGGGCTGCCGGTGTGGCAGCCGGCACCGGCCGCGCAGACCGCGCCGGCACCCGCACCGCTTTCGCCCGCTGCGACCACGGCACCAGCAACCGCCCTGGCCACCGCTGCCACCCCACCACCACCACCACCACCGCCACCGCCGCCGGCGCCCGTGGCCAAACGCCCCGCTCCGCTGGCAGCGGCGTCCGCCCCCGTGCCGGCCCCCGCACCCGCCCCGCACCCGCGCAGCGACACCGCCGCCATTGCCCAGCTTGGCTGGCCGGCGCTGCGTCAAGCCGTGGCCGACTGCCGTGCCTGCAAGCTGTGCGAAAGCCGCAAACAAACCGTGTTCGGCGTGGGCCACGAGCAGGCGCACTGGATGATCGTGGGCGAGGCGCCGGGCGAGCAGGAAGATGCCCAGGGCGAGCCCTTCGTCGGCACCAGCGGCAAGCTGCTCGACCGCATGCTGGCCGCACTGAAGTTGAGCCGCAGCGCCGGCCTGCCGCAGCAGCAGGTCTACATCGCCAACACCCTGAAGTGCCGCCCACCGCACAACCGCAACCCCGAGCCGGCCGAGCTGGCGCAGTGCGAGCCCTTCCTGGCCCGCCAGGTGGCGCTGGTGCAGCCCAAGGTCATCGTCGCCATGGGCCGCTTCGCGGTGCAGTCGCTGCTGCGCACGAGTGAACCCATCGGCAAGCTGCGCGGGCGCGTGCACCGCTACCAGGGCGTGCCGCTGGTGGTGACCTATCACCCCGCCTACTTGCTGCGCAGCCCGGCCGAAAAGGCCCGCTCCTGGGAAGACCTGTGCCTGGCGGCGCAGACCTATGAAGAAAAAAGTTAAGGCGACGCTGAATGAGTCCCCGCGGATGCGCGCGCCCGTGTTCGGGAGGGGCTGCAAGGCGCGAATCCTAGCCATAGCCTGGGCTATGGCGAGGATTCGCAACGCCGCAGACCGCCCGAAGACGGGATGCGCGCGCCGCGAGGGACTTGTTCAGCGTCGCCTCAAGGCTTGGCGCCGGCCTTCTTTGGCCGCTGCCACCCCGCCAGCGTGGCCTGGCGCGCACGGGCCACGGTGAGCTGGCCGGCCGGCGCGTCCTTGTTGATGGTGGAGCCGCCGCCGATGGTGGCGCCCGCACCCAGAGTGACCGGCGCCACCAGCACGCAGTTCGAGCCCACGTGCACGTCGGCGCCGATCACGGTGCGGTGCTTGTTGGCGCCGTCGTAGTTGGCGGTGATGCTGCCGGCGCCGTAGTTCACGCGCTCGCCCACCGTGGCATCGCCCAGGTAGGCCAGGTGGTTGGCCTTGGCACCGCGCGCCAGCGTGCTGTTCTTGACTTCAACAAAGTTGCCGATGTGAACCTCGGCGCCCAGCTCAGCGCCCGGGCGCAGGCGGGCAAAGGGGCCGACCAGGGCGCCTTCACCCACCGTTGAGCCTTCAAGGTGGCAGAAAGGGTGGATCACCGCGCCCGCCGCCACGCTGCAATCGCGCAGCACGCAATTTGCGCCGATGCGCACACCGTCGCCCAACACCACGCGGCCTTCGAAGATGCAGTTCACGTCGATCTCAACGTCGGCGCCACACACCAGTTCACCGCGCACGTCAAAGCGCGCCGGGTCGGCCAGGCGCACGCCGGCGGCCATCAAGGCATCGGCCTGGCGGCGCTGGTAGCGGCGCTCCAGGTCGGCCAGTTGCGCCGGGCTGTTCACGCCCAACACCTCGGCGTCATCAGCCACCGCGCTGGCCACCACGACCATGCCTTCGGCCACGGCGGCGGTCACCACGTCGGTGAGGTAGTACTCGCCCTGGGCGTTGTCGTTCTTCAGCCCAGCCAGCCAGCGCTTCAGCGCCGCGGTGGGCGCGGCCATCACGCCGCTGTAGACCTCGTTGATGCTGCGCTGCGCGGGGCTGGCGTCTTTGTGTTCGACGATGCCCTGCACCGCGTCCCCCGCACGCAGGATGCGGCCGTAGCCCGTGGGGTCGGCCAACTGAATCGTTAACAGCGCGAGCCGGCTGCCGCCGCTGGCTTGAGCCAGCGCGCGGATGGTCTCGGCGCGGATCAACGGCACGTCGCCGCTGAGCACGACGGTGGTGGCGTTGCCATCGTCCAGCGCCGGCACGGCCTGCTGCACAGCGTGCCCCGTGCCCAGTTGCGGCATCTGGCGCACGAAGCGCGCACCGCTGGCGGCCACGGCGGTTTCTACCTCGGCAGCGCCGTGGCCGGTGATCACCACCGCGCTGCCCAAGGGTGCGGCGGTATCCAGAACATGCTGCAATAAGCCCTTGCCGCCAATGCGGTGCAGCACCTTGGGCAAGGCAGACTTCATTCGCGTGCCCTTGCCCGCCGCCATGATCACGATGTTCAACGCCATGCACCGGCCCCGCTGGTTTGTTCGCTGGAAGGCCCTCATTATCGGCACCGCCCTGCTCGCCCTGAGCGCGTGCAGCGCGCTGCGGCTGGGCTATGGCCAGGCGCCGCAACTGGCGTATTGGTGGCTCGACGGTTATGCCGACTTCACGTCGGAGCAGGCACCCAGGGTGAAGGCCGCGCTGGGCCAGTGGTTCGCCTGGCATCGCGCCACACAGCTCGGCGACTATGCCGACTGGCTGGCGCGGCAGGCGCGGCTCGCCGAGCAGGCCACCACGCCCGAACAGGTGTGCCGCTTGAGCGATGAGCTGCGCGAGCGCTTCAACACCGCGCTGAGCCAAGCCATCCCCTTGGCCGCGCCGTTGCTGCCCGGCTTGAGCGCGGCGCAGTTCAAACATATTGCGCAGCGCAACCAGAAAGCGCTGGACGAGTTCCGCAGCGAATACGCCAAAGGCGATGCCGCCGAGCGCCGCAGCCGGCAGATCAAGCGCGCCACCTCGCGCTACGAAGACTTCTATGGCCGCCTGAATGAAGCGCAGCGCAGCGCGCTGGCTGACAGCGCGGACAACTCACCTTTCAGCGCCGACTTGGCCCTGGCCGAGCGCCGCGAACGCCAGGCCGAGACGGTGCACGCGCTGCGCCAGATGGCGGCCGAACACATTGCCCACCCCGACCGCGCCGCCGCCGCGCTGCACGCCCTGGCCGCGCGCATGCAGCGCTCACCCCGCGCCGAATACCGGGCCTATGAGCGGCGGGTGATTGACCATCAATGCCAACTGGTGTCGCGCATCCACAACCTCAGCAGCCCCGAGCAGCGCGGCGCGTTGCGCGCCAAGCTCAAGGGCTGGGAAGACGACTTGCGCGCGCTGGCGGCGCAGCCGGCGAATGGCTTGCCGCTCAGCCCGGCGCCCAGCGTGGTGGCGCCGGGCTGAGCGGGTAAGACCGCAGCGTTCAGTGCGTGGGCAAGGCCACCACCACGCGGTGCGGGTTGATGCCGGTCTTGGGAAAGTCAGTCAGCGCCGCGTCGAACAGCGCGGCCAGCGTGGCAGCGCTGCCGCTGGTGTTGCTGTCGTGGCTGGCGCGGGCCTCATACAGCGGCTTGCTGCTGGCGCGCTCACGGATCAACACCGCCACTTCGCGTTCATAGCGCAGGCCACCTGGGTAGTAGGTGGCCACGCCCCAGCCCGGGCCACCCCAGGGCCGGCCGCGCCAATGACCCACGCCGCCGCGCCACCACAGCGGGTCTTCCCAGGCGCCCGACACGCTGCGCGACAAGCGCGAGCCCACTTGCACCAGCACATCGGGCTGCTGGCCCGGCGCCGCCGCGTTGAAACCCGCTTTCTTCAGCGCAGCGCGGGCGGCGTCTTCCAGCACCTGTTGCTCCTGGGCCTGCGCTTCCTGCGAAGGCAGCCGCTCGAAAGCGTAGCTGCCGGCAGCGCGGTCTGCCGGCCAGGCGCCGAAGGTGGAGACGTCGGCGCTCAAGGTGCGCAGGCCGCTGCATGCGGCCAAGCTGGCGCCCAGCAGGGCGATGCACAGAAGACGTGCGGTGAGCTTCATGGTGTTGACTCCTTGTCTACACATTCATGCCGTGCAGGGCGATGGGAACGGCACGGGTGACCGGCGTGGCACAACCCTCGTCATCGTCAAAGGCCTTGTCGCCCGCGGCGTCGGCCACGCCGCTGGGTTGGAGCGTGGCAAAGGGGTACAGGTTCCGATCCAGCAAGTGCGACGGCGTGACCTGGCTCATGGCCTTGAGCATGTTGTCACTGCGCCCCGGGTACTGGCGTTCCCATTCGCGCAGCATGGCCTTGATCTGCACCCGCTGCAGGTTGGTCTGGCTGCCGCACAGCGTGCACGGAATGATCGGGAACGCACGGTGCGTGGCCCAGGCTTCCAGGTCGGTTTCGGCCACATACGCCAGTGGCCGGATGACGACGTTGCGGCCGTCGTCGCTCACCAGTTTGGGCGGCATGGTCTTCAGCCGCCCGCCGAAAAACATGTTCATCAGCATCGTGACCACGATGTCATCACGGTGGTGGCCCAGCGCGATCTTGGTGGCACCCAGTTCACCGGCCACGCGGTACAGGATGCCGCGGCGCAGGCGCGAACACAGCGAACACATGGTCTGGCCCTCGGGCACCAGGCGCTTGACGATCGAATAAGTGTCTTGCTGCTCGATGTGAAACGCCACGCCGCGCTCGCGCAGGTAGTTGGGTAGCACCATTTCAGGAAAGCCGGGCTGCTTCTGGTCGAGGTTCACCGCCACCAGCTCGAAGCGCACCGGCGCGCGTTGCTGCAAGTTCAGCAACACGTCGAGCAGCGCATAACTGTCTTTTCCACCGGACACGCAGACCATGACCTTGTCGCCGGCTTCGATCATGTTGAAGTCGGCAATCGCCTGGCCGGCCTGGCGGTGCAGCCGCTTGCTCAGCTTGTTGGCCTGGAAGGCGGCGCGGCGCGGGTCGGTGTGGGGCGCAAGGTTCATGAAGGTCGATTCACGCTGGGTTCGCCCAACTTGGGCGCGGGTCGTTGGGTGGTCAGTGGATCTTGCGGCCGGCGTGCGGTCACCTCAACGGCAACCCCGTCGCAATCCGGGAAGACGTTCGGCTTGGAGACCCGAACCCGGCTGCCGTCCACGCCAGGCAGGGCCAGCAGCGCCGTGGCAATTCTGCCGGCCAGGGTTTCCAACATGTTGATGTGCGCAGACTGCGCTTCACGCAGGCCAATGTCGCGCAGGCGCCGATAGTCCAGCACGTGGCTGACCTCATCGGTGGGCGGCAACACCGGCGCAGCCGACATGTCCACGGTCATGGAGATCAACAGCGGCTGCTTTGATGTCAGCTCATGCGCAAGGATGCCGATGCTGGCCAGCACCTTGAGCGAATCGACGGTGATCGTTCTCATGCCTGCCCCTTGCTTAAAGGGTCTGGGCTCATGAAGGCGAAGTCGCGCCGGGCGGGAGCGAGGTGCGAACCGCTGTCGACCATCAGGTTCACGCCGGTGATGGAGGGGTTCATGATGAGAAAGCGCACGGCCTGCGCAAGGTGCGCGACCTGCACGCCCCGGCCCAGCGGCGTGGCCTGTTGCAATTGCTGCAAACGGGGGCTGTTGATGAACTCGCTTTCCAGCACCAGGCCCGGAGACACGCCGCACACCCGCACCGCGGGCGCCAGCGCCTGGGCCAGCATGGTGGTGGCGGCGTCGAGCGCGGCCTTGGACAAGGTGTATGAAAAATAGTCCGGGTTCGGGTTGGCCAGCTTCTGGTCGAGCAGGTTGACCACGCAGCCCGTGGCCGCGCGCTGCACCACATGCTCATGCAGCGCGCGCGCCAGCACGATGGCCGGGGCGGTGTTGGCGCGCCAGTGGCGTTCCATCGTGCCGACGCTGAAGCCGGCCACGTCGTCGTACTCGAACAGCGAGGCGTTGTTCACCACCGCGTCGAGCTGCCCGCAGCGCAGCAGCACGGCCGGCACCAGGGCTTCGCAGGCGCTGGCGTCGGCCAGGTCAGCACGGAAGACTTCGGCACGCGCACCCAGCGCAGCGGCTTGCGCGGCGGTGGCTTCGGCGTCCTTGAACGAGCGATGGCAATGCACGGCCACGTCCCAACCCTGCGCCGCCAGCTCCAACGCGATGGCGCGGCCAATGCGCCGCGCCGCGCCGGTGACCAACGCCACCGGGCGGGGTGATACAGGGGGAGCAGGGGGAGCAGGGCGAGCGTTTGGCGCCATGGTTTTTACAATGCTGAATGTCTGACGAAAGCGCGCCTGATGAAACTGCCGTCGATGCGGCCACTGGCGAGGGCGCGAGTTTAACGAGCGCCCTGCAGGCCCTCGCTCACCAGGCCATTGCGCGCGCCGGCGGCTGGCTGCCGTTCGACCGCTTCATGGCCCTGGCGCTGTACGCCCCCGGCCTGGGCTACTACGCCAACGCCGGGCGCAAGTTCGGCCTGATGCCGCAAAGCGGCAGCGACTTCGCCACCGCGCCGGAAATGTCGCCGCTGTTCGGCCGCACCCTGGCGCGCCAGGTGGCACAAGCCTTGTCCGCCACGGGCACCAGTGAGGTCTGGGAATTCGGCGCCGGCTCCGGCGCGCTGGCCGAGCAGGTGCTGGACGAGCTGGCGGCACTGGGCACGCCCGCGCAGCGCTACACCATCGTTGAACTTTCCGCCAGCCTGCGCCAGCGCCAGCAAGCCCGCCTGGCGCGGCACCGCGCACGCACCCACTGGGCCAGCGAATGGCCGGCGTCGCTGCAAGGGGTGGTGTTGGGCAACGAGGTGCTCGACGCGATGCCCGTGCAACTGCTGGTGTGGACCGGCGCGCAGTGGCTGGAGCGCGGCGTGGTGAGCGCCGGCGCGGGCCTGGCGTTCGCTGATCAACCCAGCGCTCTGGCGCCACCCGTGAAGGCCGACTTCGTCCCCGGTACGGTGGTTGAAATCCACCCCCAGGCCGAAGCCTTCGTGCGCAGCCTGGGCGACCGCCTCACCCAAGGTGCGGCGTTTTTCATCGACTACGGCTTCCCGGCGGCCGAGTACTACCACCCGCAGCGCCTGGGCGGCACGCTGATGTGCCACCGCGCACACCTGAGCGACACGAACCCCTTGCTCGACCTGGGCCTGAAAGACATCACCGCGCACGTTGACTTCACGGGTATCGCGCTGTCCGCTCAAGACAGCGGTTTGAGCGTGCTGGGCTACACCTCGCAGGGCCGCTTCCTCATCAACTGCGGCTTGCCGGCATTGATGGAAGCCGCACCGCTGGCGCAGCGCGTGATGGCACTGAGGCTGGTGAACGAGCACGAAATGGGCGAGCTGTTCAAGGTGATTGGGCTGGTCAAGGGTGCGTTCTTCGATACCCTGGGGTTTGCACAGGGCGACCGCACGCACCGCCTATAACTACGGCTCGCTACGCTTCGATCGTCCATTCATGCGCGCACTTCCGGCAGCGCACGCCGGCGGTGTCTTCACCCTTGTCTTGTACCAGCATGAACCGCGCATAGGTGCCGCAACCCGGGCAATCGGCCTGGTGGGCCACCGCCTCGGCGTGGCTCAGCAGGTACAGGTAGCGGCGCAGCGCCCAGATGCCCACGGCGCCGCAGATCAGCACCGCCACGGCGTCGATGAGTTGATCAACCAGCCCGCGGAAGTGGAACGCCGCTTCC
>JAYUQE010000132.1:0-14524 GCA_043756905.1 Burkholderiales bacterium
CACCCCATCGGCCGTCACCTCGCCGATCGCCGCTGCGGCGGTAAAGCCGTGGCGGTGGAACAGCGCCAGCACGTCGGCCGCGACCTCGGGCGCGCAAGACACCAGCAACCCACCGCTGGTCTGCGGGTCGGTCAGCAGCGCCTGGTCGGCTTCGGCGAAGCCGGCGGGCAGTGTGATGTCGCTGCCGTAGCCGCCCCAGTTGCGGCCCGACGCGCCCGTCACCATGCCCTGCGCCGCGAGTTCACGCACGCCGGCCAGCAGCGGCACGCGGGCCCAGTCGATGCGGATGCCGAGTTTTGCGCCGCGCGCCAGTTCGAGCGTGTGGCCGGCGAGGCCGAAGCCGGTGATGTCGGTCAGCGCATGCACGCCGGCCATGGCCGCGAGTTCGGTGCCGGGCTTGTTGAGCTGGGTCGTGTTGGCGATCATCTGGGCGTAGCCCTCGGCGGAGAGCGCGTCCTTCTTCAGCGCCGCCGACAGCACGCCGACGCCGATCGGTTTGCCCAGCACGAGCACGTCGCCCACTTTCGCATCGGCATTGCGCTTGACGTTTTTCGGGTGCACCAGGCCCAGCACCACCAAGCCATAGATCGGCTCGACGGAATCGATCGTGTGGCCGCCGGCAATGGGAATCCCGGCCTCGGCGCAGATGCTTTCGCCGCCCTTGAGGATCAGGCCGATGGTCTCCAGCGGCAGCACGTCGATCGGCATGCCGACCAAGGCCAGCGCCATGATCGGCGTGCCGCCCATCGCATACACGTCGCTGATCGCGTTGGTGGCGGCGATGCGGCCGAAGTCGAACGGGTCGTCGACGATCGGCATGAAGAAGTCGGTGGTGGCGATCAGAGCCTGCTCGTCATTGAGCTGGTACACCGCGGCGTCGTCAGCCGTTTCAATGCCCACCAGCAACTGCGCCGGGATCGGCATCTTGGCCGTGCCTTTCAAGATTTCGCTCAACACACCGGGAGCAATCTTGCAGCCGCAGCCGCCGCCGTGGGACAGCGACGTTAATCGCACCCCCGGCGGCCGGTTCATGGGTAAAGGAGCATTCATGGTCATGCTTTCAACAAGTTGGCCAACAAGTTCTTCAGGGTTGCGCGTTCACGTTCGGGGCTGAACAGCGGCGCGCGCAGGGCGCACTGGCGGCGCAGGCGCGGCAGCATAGCGGCATCGCCGCGGCATTGCTCCAGCAAGGCCACCAGGGCCGTGGCGCTGCCGGGCTCAAAGTAGCCCGCGTAGGCCGCGCCGAGCATGCCCAGGTTGCCGTCCACGCGCGAGGCCAGCACCGGCGTGCCGCTGCAAGTGGCTTCCATCACCACATGCGCGCCGCCTTCCATGTGGCTCATGTGCACCAGCACATGGGCACGCTGGATGTGGCGGCGCGTGGTGGCATGGGGCAGCGCACCGAGCCAGCGGTAATGTGGCGCACGGGCCATCAGCGCTTGCGCTTGTGCGCCCAGCGCGGGCTCCAGCGCGGCGCCGATGTGGTCGAGCAGGATGTCGCTGCGCGCGGCCAGCATGCGCGCGGCTTCGAAGTAGATCTCGGGGCCTTTCACATCGCGCAAATGGCCCACGGCCAGGGCGCGCAGATGGCGGCCCGTCTTGGGCAAGGTGGCGCGCGAGGGGGTGGATTGGAACGAGACCACGCACTTGTGGCGCACAGCCAGCGGCACGCTGCGCGGCGCGGCTTCCTGCAGCACCACCAGCGCATCGGCCAGTTCGAGCGAACGTTGCGCGCTGGTATCTGCGGCGATGTCGCGGTACAGGTCGGTGCCGGTCAGCGCCACCACCAGTGGTTTGCCGTTCGCATGTGCATGCCAGGCCGCGATGCTGGCCGCGCTGCGCCGGGCATGCAGGGCAATCAGCACATCATGCGCCGGCATGGCCGGCGTCCATTGCGCCGCCAGGCTGACTCGATAATCGCCCGCCAGCAAGCGCGCCCAGCGTTGCGCGGTTTGCCAATTGCCGTTGTTGGCGTCAGCCAGTGCCGGCGTCACCAGGCACACACTGGGTTTGTTCATCGCCCTGCTTATACGACATGCCCTTGCTCCACCAAACCGCCGAAGACATCCGCCACGCCGGGCCGCAGGCCCTGGCCGCCGCGCTGGCGCAGGCGCGCGCCGAGTCGCTGGCGCTGTTCAGCCATTACGAGGCCGCGCTGGCTAACAGCGCCATGCTGGTGCCGCTGCATGCCGAACTCAACCTGCCGCTGTGGGAGCTGGGCCACCTGGGCTGGTTTGAAGAACACTGGCTGGCGCGCAATCCGCAGCGCCTGGTGGGCCCGCGCGCGGCCAGCACGCCGCGCAGCCCCAGCCTGCTGGCGCGCGCCGATGCGCTGTACGACTCCAGCACCGTTGCACATGCCGCGCGTTGGCAACTCAGCCTGCCCGACGCCGCGGCTGCCAAGCGCTACATCGCCCAGGTGCGCGAGCGCAGCCTGGCCTTGCTGGGGGATGGTTGCGGGCAAGCCGGCGATGACGAGCTGTACTTCTTTCGCCTGGTGCTGTTGCACGAAGACATGCACCGCGAGGCCTGGGCCTACATGGCGCAGGCGCTGGACATTGCGCTGCCGCTGGTGGCCCCAGCCCCCAGCGCGTTGCATGGCCAGTGGCAGGCCGCGGGCGGCCCCTTCCTGCTCGGCCACAGCGGGGCAGGCTTCGCCTTCGACAACGAAATCGGCGCGCACGAAGTCACCCTGGCGCCGTTCAGCATCGACCGCGCGCCGCTGCCTTGGGGGCCTTACCTCGACTTCATTCGCGCCGGCGGCTACGACGATGAACGCCACTGGAGCGCCACCGGCTGGCGCTGGCGCCAGCAACTCAAGTTGAATGCGCCGCGCTATGTGCAACGCGACGGCGACCTTTTCACGCGCCGCCGCTTCGGCCACACCGAGCCCGTGGACCCGAGCCAACCCGCCGTGCACCTGAGTGCGCACGAGGCCCAGGCGTATTGCCGCTGGGCCGGCCGGCGCCTGCCCAGCGAGGCTGAATGGGAGTTCGCTGCCCTGCGCAGCGCTGAACAAGGCGAGCCCTTCGAATGGGGCGCGGTGTGGGAATGGACGGCCAGCGAATTTGCGCCCTACCCCGGCTTCACCGCGCACGCCTACCGCGACTATTCCGCGCCGTGGTTCGACGGCCGGCCCGTGCTGCGCGGTGCCTCGTTCGCCACCTCGGCGCGGCTGCGCCACCCGCGCTATCGCAACTACTTCGAGGCCCAGCGCAATGACATCTTTGCCGGGCTGCGCACCTGCGCCCTTTGACGCCCCAATTTGACGCCCCCACCCACCCCCGCGCGAGGCCATTGCGCAGCCCACAGGCCGCCGCGGTCTGGCCGGTGTAAGGTTGCGCCCCCTTTGATCCACCCCTGACCAGGAGCCTGTCATGCTGAGTCTTTCACCCTCCCGCACCTTGCGTTCACTGATGACCTGCGCGCTGCTGTGCGTGGGCGCCATCAGCGCCCACGCACAACAAGTGTTTCGCATCACCGCCATTCCCGACGAAGCCCCCACCGAACTGGCACGCAAGGCCGCGCCGCTGGTGAAGTACCTGGAAGGCAAGCTGGGCATGAAGGTTGAGTTCACACCGGTCACCGACTACGCCGCGTCGGTCGAGGCCCTGGCCAACAAGAAGGTCGACATGGCCTGGTTCGGCGGCTTCACTTTCGTGCAGGCGCACATCCGCTCGGGCGGCAAAGTGATCCCGATCGTGCAACGCGAAGAAGACGAAAAATTCCGCTCGGTGTTCATCACCACCGACGCCACGATCAAGACCTTGGCCGACCTGAAGGGCAAGGACCTGAGCTTCGGCTCGCAAAGCTCAACCAGCGGCCACCTCATGCCACGCAGCTTCTTGCTGCAAGCCGGCGTGAACCCGGAGAAAGACCTGAAGCGCGTGGCCTACAGCGGCGCACACGACGCCACGATTGCCGCCGTGGCGTCGGGCAAGGTCAGCGCCGGGGCGTTGAACATTTCGGTGTGGGACAAGTTCGTGGCCGACAAGAAGGTCGACACCAACCAGGTGCGGGTTTTCTACACCACCGCGCCTTACTTTGATTACAACTGGACGGTGCATGCCGACATGCCCGCCGCGCTGCGCGAAAAACTGACGCAAGCCCTGCTCTCATTGAGCCGCGACACGCCCGAGGGCAAGGAGATCCTCGACCTGCAACGTGCCACGCGCCTCATACCCAGCAAGGTGGAAAACTACAACGGCATCGAGGCCGCGGCCAAGAGCGCCGGCTTGTTGTAGGCGCACCTTGCAGATCGAACTTGTCACCGCCAGCGCGCGCCACCAGGCGGCGCGCCACGCCAAGGAACGTGCGCTGCAAAACATCAGCCTGCGTGTGCACAGTGGTGAGCAGGTGGCCGTGATCGGGCCTTCCGGTGCCGGCAAGACCACCCTGCTGGCCTTGGCCGGGGCTGCGCTCAAGCCGGTGAGCGGCGGGGTGAAGCTCGATGGGCAAGACCCTTGGCAAGCCCGCCCAGCGGCGCTGAAGGCGTTGCGCGGCCGCCTGATCCTGGCGCCCCAGGTGCCGCCGCTGCCGCCGCGCCAGCGCGTGGTCACGGCCGTGCTGGCCGCGCAACTGCCGGCGATGAGCCTGGCCCGCAGCCTGCGCTCGCTGCTGTACCCGGTGGACATCGCCGGCGCGCACGCCGCGCTCGACCGCTTCGACATGGCGGCCAAGCTGTTCGAGCGCGTCGACCGCCTGTCGGGCGGCGAGCGCCAGCGCGTGGCACTGAGCCGCGCGCTGGTGGCGCCGGCGTCGCTGTGGCTGATCGACGAGCCGCTGTCGGCGCTCGACCCCACCCGCGCGCGCCAGGCCATGGCCACCTTGGTCGACGAAGCCGGCAAACGCGGTGCCACCCTGCTGGTGACGCTGCACCAGGTGGAAGTGGCGCTCGAGCGCTTCGCGCGCGTCATTGGCCTGCGCAACGGCGAACTGGTGTTCGACCTGCCCACGCCACAGGTCACGCCCGCCCTGTTGGCGCAGTTGTATGCCCAGCATGAAGACGAACTGCACGGTGCACCGGCGCCGCCGCTCAGCGAGCCTGGCGAGCTTTTGCCGGTGGTGATGCATTGCCGATGAGCCCCGCCCGGCCGCCCGAAGGGGCTCGCACCGCAGTGCGCAGCACGAAGGGTCCCTGATGAGCACCCGTTCGTTGATCGCGCCGGCGCCGCAACGCGACCCCGCCTGGCCCCTGCGCCTGAGCTGGGCGCTGCTGGCCCTGCTGCTGCTGTGGCCCATGTTGGTGGCCACCGAGTTCAAGCCCTGGGCGCTGTGGGACGCGCGCAGCATGGCCGCCACCCTGCGCTTCCTGGCCGACTTCTTTCCGCCAGCGCTGGCGCCGGAATTTCTGTGGTTGGTGCTCAAGGAAACCTGGCGCACCGTGGCCATGGCCACGGTGGGCATCTGCCTGGGGCTGCTGATTGCCGTGCCGGCCACGCTGCTGTCCACCCGCGTGCTGTCAACCTCGGCGTTAAGCGGGCGCATGGCACGCGGCCCGTTCATCCTGCGCCAGGCACTGCGCTGGGCGCTGATCGTGCTGCGCTCAGTGCCTGAGCTGGTCTGGGCGCTGGTGTTCGTGCGCGTCGTCGGCCTGGGCGCGGCGGCCGGCGTGCTGGCCATTGCGCTCACCTATGGCGGCATGCTGGGCAAGGTGTATGGCGAGATCCTGGAAAGCAGCGATGCCAGCGCCACCCAGAACCTGCTGCGCAACGGCGCCGGCCGCTTGCAGGCGTTCTTCTACGGCGTGCTGCCGCAAAACGCGGCCGAGCTGACCAGCTACACCGTGTACCGCTGGGAGTGTGCGATCCGCTCATCGGTGATCCTCGGTTTTGTCGGCGCCGGCGGCCTGGGCCAGATGATGGACAGCTCGATGAAGATGTTCGCCGGCGGCGAAGTCGCCACGCTGCTGCTGGTGTTCATGGCGCTGGTGGCCGTGGCTGACCAGGCCAGCGCGGTGCTGCGGCGCGCCCTGGGTTGACGCATGATGGCTAACGAATGAAACCACTCGACGCTGCCGCCAACCAACCCTACCGGCTGCCGCCGCGCCTGTGGCACGCCCGTTGCCGCGCCTGCTGGGTGGTGGCCGCGGTGGCGCTGCTGGTGCTGGCCAGTTTCGCCAGCGTCGACATGCAATGGCGCAGCTTCTTTTCGGCCGACGCTGCACGCAGCATGGGCCGCTTCGTGGGCGAGTTCTTCCCGCCCGACTTCAGCCCGGCCTTCGTGGCCAAGGTGGCCTGGGCCAGCGCCGAAACCCTGGCCATGTCGGCCCTGGGCACCTTGCTCGCTGTCGTGGCCGGCTTGGCGCTGGCGCTGCCGGCCAGCCGCACGCATGAGGGCGACCGTGCCTGGCTGCGCGCGCCCACGCGCATGGTGCTCAACGCGCTGCGCTCGATCCCTGAACTGGTGTGGGCCGCCATGCTGCTCATCGCCGCCGGCCTGGGGCCGTTTGCCGGCACCCTGGCCCTGGCGCTGCACACCAGCGGCGTGCTCGGCCGGCTGTTCGCTGAAAGCATCGAGAACGCCACGCCCGGCCCGGCCCAAGCCCTGCGCGCACAAGGCGTGGGCCGCTTGGGCGTGTTCGCCTACGCCACCTTGCCGCAGGTGCTGCCGCAGGTGCTGAGCTACACCTTGTACCGCTGGGAAAACAACATCCGCGCTGCCGCCGTGCTGGGCGTGGTTGGCGCCGGTGGCCTGGGCCAGTTGCTGGCCTTTCACATGGGCTTGTTCCACATGGCCAAAACGGCCACCATCCTGCTGGCCATGGTGGCGCTGGTGGCGCTGGTTGACAGCATCAGTTACGCCGCGCGAACGGCCATGCAACGTTGAAGGAGATCGCCATGCTCAAGCGCATCGTCACCCTGACACTGGCCCTGCTGGCCACGCTCACCACCACGTTGTTGGCCGGTTGCGGCACACCCTACGCCACCGTGCCTAACGCAAGAGGTGAGCCGGTGATGCTGCTCGGCCACGACCCGGTGGCTTACTTCACGCAAGGCCAGCCACAGCGCGGCAAGGCGGAGTTCAGTGTCAACCTGCCGCAGCGCACCTACTACTTCGCCAGCGCCGAGCACAAGGCCCGCTTCGAGGCCGCGCCGCAGCGCTTCGAGCCCCAGTACGGGGGCTTTTGCGCCAGCGGCGCCGCCTTCGCCATCAAGCTGGGCACCGACCCCACGGCCTGGACGATCCGCGACGGCCGGTTGTTCATCTTCGGCGACGTGGTGGGCCAAACCGCGTGGGGCGTGGACCCGGCCTGGAACGTGGCCCATGCCGACAAGCTGTGGCCTCAGATGCAAGACCGCGGCTGGCGCGCGCAGTCAATGATGCGCTACGCCAACAAGGTGGAGCATTACAAGACCGGGGCGCAAATCAAGGCCGAGTGGCAGGCCAAAAACCCGGGCCAGGAATGGCCGCCCTTTGATCCCGGCGGCATGCTGAACAACCTGTTCCTCAAGCCCCCGGGCTGGCGTGCCGCCGAGGGTTTTGGCCAGCCTGCGCTGGGCTACCCGCAGTAGCCGTCTTCAGCTCTTCTTGGCCTTGGCTGCGGCCACATCCTTGTCGATTTCTTCGCCGCTCTTGTAGTGCGGCACGCGCAACACCAGCCGCTTGCTGCGCTGCCAGAAGCTGTTGTTGCCGGCCACTTCTTCGGCCCAGTATTTGTCGGCCAGCTTGATGTTGGCCGGCACGTCGATCTCGAAGCCGGCCTTGGAGCCCGTGCCGCCGAAGATGTAGAGCTTGCCGTCAACCATGCGCCAGGAGTCGGCGTCACCGCCCCAGGGAATGCCGTAGACGATGCCGTTGGCGCAGAAGCCGCCGTACTGCGGCAGGTACTTGGCCGGGCTGGCATCGAACAGTGTCTTGTGCTCGGCGCTGGCAAAGCGGAAGGTCACGCCCTGGTACACGCTCTTGAATTGCGCCGACCCCAGGGCATGCTTGTTCTGGGTGAAATAGGCCACCACGTCATGGCCCTTGAGCATCACGCTGTCATCACCCGCATCGGGCACGGCATTCACGGGCTTCAACGGCGACGACGGGTTTTGCGCCTGCATGGCGCCGCAGCCGGCCAGGCCCAGGCTGGCGCACAGGGCGGTGGCACCGAGCAAGCGGCGGGTGTGGGCGGTGAAATCGGTGAGGGTCATGGCAGAACTCCTGGTGCAAGGTTGAATTGGGGTCAGGCCGCCGCCGTGAAGACCGCGAACCATTCGCGTTCATCGCAGAACGACTGCACCTGGTTGAAGCCGGCGTCGCGCAGCAGGGCGGCGAAATCTTCGCACCGGTACTTGTAGCTGTTCTCGGTGTGGATGCGCTGCCCGGCGCGAAAGTTTCGCGCCCCACCGGGCCACTGCACGGTGAGGTCTTGGCGCGCCTGCAGATGCATTTCAATGCGCGACTGCGTGGGCTCGAACAAGGCCACATGCTGCCACTGGCGCAGCTCGAAATCGGCACCGATCAGGCGGTTGGCGTGGCGCAACAGGTTGAGGTTGAAGGCCGCGGTCACACCCAGCGCGTCGTCATAAGCCGGCTCCAGCACGGCAACGGGCTTGACCAGATCAACCCCGATCAGCAAGCGCCCACCTTGCGCCGCGGCGCGCGCCTGCTTCAAGAAGACCAGCGCCGCCGCGGGCGTGAAGTTGCCGATGCTGGAGCCCGGGTAGAACAGGGTTCGCGGCCCCGCGCCGGCGGCGGCGGGAAGGCTCAAGGTGGTGGCGAAATCGGTGCCCACACCGAGCATTTCGATGTGCGGGTGGCGCTGCTGCAAGGCGTTGACAGACTGGTGCAGGAATTCGACCGCGATGTCCACCGCCACATAGCGCTGCGGGCGCAGCGTGGCGAACAGCGCTTCAGCCTTGGCGCAACTGCCGGCGCCCAAGTCGACCAGCGTGTGCGTGCCCGCGCACGCCGCCGCGATGGCGCCGGCATGCGTGGCCATGATGGCGGCCTCGGTGCGCGTGGGGTAGTACTCATCGAGCTCGGTGATGGCCTCGAACAGGCGCGAGCCCAGGGCGTCGTACAAGAACTTTGGCGCGACCTGCGGCAGTTCGGCCAACAAGCCGGCGATCAATTCCTGGCGCAGCACCTGGGGGTCGGGTTGCTGGGCGGCGATGAAGTGGGGGGTGGTGTTCACGGCAGCAGTATCGCTTCCCAAGAAGATGTGGCTGCGCCACTTTGCTTGACCCCCACGCAGGGCGAGCTGGGCGCAGCCCGGCCCTGGTGGCCCTGACTAACCTCAGGCTGCATGCAACGCGCGCAACTCGGCCGCACGGGCCAGCGTGCTGCGGTAGCCGGCGGCCATGGCGCGTTCGCGGAATTCGCGCGTGAAGCTGACCCAATAGCCGAATTCGGGATGCAGCACCAGGTCTGCGGCCTGGACGTCGGGCACGATGAGGGCGCGCTTGCGCAAGTCACTGGCCTTGAAGCGCTGGGCAGTATCGGGCGCGCTGTGTTCATGCGCGCTGGCATCCACCGCCAACACGCGCTGCGCACCCAGCGCGCGCGCCACGCGCACCGGCAGCGGAGCCACGCCGTCGGGGTCAATGTGCAGCTCGCCGCGAATGCGCACCGGCGTGAACTGCCCGGCCATCGCGGCCGAGGCCTGCACCGCCAGGCCGGCGTCCCCCGCCGTGAAGGCCACCAGCGCAGCGTCGCGCTGGCGCACGGCCACGCAGGCCATCGCCACGGGCAAGTCTTCAAGCAGCCGCACCGGCGCGCCCGAACCAGGTTGCGCACCCGGTTGCGAACCGAGGTGCCAACGTATGAAATCAGCCAACGCACTGCCGCTGTAGCGGGCCTGCTCGCCCATGGCCAGGCGCGCCACGGCCAGGGGTTGCAGCTCCAGCGCCAAGGCTTCCAAGGTGGGCATGGCGATGCCACTGGCACACAGCGTGCCCACCATAGCGCCCACCGAAGCGCCGACGATCAGATCAGGCTTCAGGCCCAGCTCATGCAAGGCCTTGAGCACGCCCACGTGGACGAAGCCGCGCGGCCCGCCCGAGCCCAGCACCCAAGCCACACGCGGTGCCCGGCGCAGCGGCAGGGCCCGCGGGGCGTGGGCACCGGCGTGGTCAGCGTCGGGCCACACGGCGCAGCCGCCGAACGTGAGGGGCCACGCCCAGGCCGCAGCCGCTTGCAGGCCCAGCCTGCGCCCGGGCTGCGCCACGCTATTCGGCAGCACCGACGCGGGCCCCGGCCTGGCCCGGCTCGAACCAGCCCTGTGCCTGGCCTGGCAGCCCCGGGCCTGGCAGCGCGCGCGCGCCGGCATAGGGCGCCGGCCAGCCCAGCAGCGCGCTGGCGCGTTCACAGCGCTCGCGCAAATCAGCCGCGTCGCGCCCACCCAGGTGCAGGATGCCGTAGCGGTAGCTGCCCAGCCATTTGAAGTCGCGCGCGATCGCACCCGCGCTCTTCGGGAAGGTGAGCAGCAGCGCATCGGGAAACACCTGCTTGAGTGCGCGCAGCTGTTCGGCACTGGGCATCGCCGGAGCTTGCGGCATGAAGCTGCGATAGACGAAGCTGGACGCCGCACCGTCGCGCCTTGGCACACGTGCGTGCGTGACCAGGGCCGCGGCATCCGCGCCGGTGGCCAGCGCCAGCGACAGCGCATGGCTGTCGATGCCTTGCACGCGCAGGTACAGGTCTGAGAACTGCGAGGCCAGGCGCGGGTTGAACTCGATCACCGTCAAGCGGCCACTGGCAGCGTCGTGGAAGAACTCCATGTTGAAGCAGGCGTTGTCGAAGCCCACCGCGGCCAGGAAGCGCTGCGCCACATGCAACGCGCGCTGCACCACTGGCGCAGGCAGATGGCTGGGGTGGTCAAAACGCATGAAGGCCTGGGTGCCCGGATAAAGAATCGAATCGACCACGCCCAACACCTGCACCTGGCCGCCCTGCACCCAGCCGTCGAGGTTGTACTGGCGCGCGCCGCGCACGGGCTCTTCAAGCAGCATGCCGTGCGCGCTGGGCAGGTGCGGCATGCGCGCGCGCGCCACCCGCTCGAAGGGCTCGACAAGATGGCGAATGACCCACAGCTCGCGCCTGCCAAAGCGGGTGAAGGCCTGCAGGTCAGCGCGGCCGGCAACCTGCTTGGCCAGCACCGAAAACGCGGCCTTGACGGGTTTGACGAAGCGCGGATAGGCCAGCCCGTCGGGAATGTCTTGCCCGTAGCGTGCCGGCAGTGGCTCGAATGAAACGTTGGCTTCTGGGCAAACTTGCTGCAAGACTTGACGCGCGTAGAGCTTGTGCTGGCAGGCGATCACCGCCTCGGGCCGCGCACCGGGCAGTTGCGCACCTTCAGCCACCAGGGCCGCGGCCAGGGCACCGAACTGCTCATGGTGCGACACCACGCCGGCCCAGCCCAGGCGCCGCGCCCGGCGCGCCTGCGCATCGGCGAAGCGTTGTAGATCGAAATTGACCAAGCGCGCGTTGCTCGGGAACGAGAACAGGTCGAACCCGGAACGATCAAAGGCGTAGCCCGCCGCGCTGCGCTCAAAGCCCGCGGCGTCCCAGTCATAGTCGAACAGCAGTCCGACGCGCGGCCTTGCATTCACAGGTATACCTTCATGCTTCGCATTCAGGAGTTCGCCCTGCGGGCGGCCGGGCGGGCTCATGGGTTGATTGTCGCCATCGTTGCGCCGTATACGGCTAGGGCAAGCACCGGCATCCACCGCTGTAAGAAAAAAGCCGTCGCAACGACGGCCTTTACGGGAGTCGGCGCCGGCTCAGCGCTGCTCGCGCGGCTTCACGTCGCGGCTGGTGGCGCCGGTGTAGAGCTGGCGCGGCCGGCCGATCTTGTATTCAGGGTCACCGATCATCTCGTTCAACTGGGCGATCCAGCCCACCGTGCGCGCCAGGGCAAACACCGCCGTGAACAGGCTCACCGGAATGCCGATGGCGCGCTGCACGATGCCCGAGTAGAAATCGACGTTCGGGTACAGCTTGCGGGCCACGAAGTATTCGTCTTCCAGCGCGATTTTTTCTAACTCCATGGCCAGCTTGAACAGCGGGTCTTGCTGCAACCCCATGGCTTCCAGCACCTCGTGGCAGGTTTCGCGCATGAGCTTGGCACGCGGGTCGTAGTTCTTGTACACGCGGTGGCCAAAACCCATCAGCTTGACGCCGGAGTTCTTGTCCTTGACCTTGTCGATGAACTCGCCGATCTTGGCCACGCCGCCCATTTGCTGGATGTCTTCCAGCATGTTCAGGCAGGCCTCGTTGGCGCCGCCATGCGCCGGGCCCCACAGGCAGGCCACACCGGCAGCGATGGCCGCGAACGGGTTGGTGCCCGAGCTGCCGCACAGGCGCACCGTGGAGGTGGAGGCGTTTTGTTCGTGGTCGGCGTGCAGGATGAAGATGCGGTCCATGGCGCGCACCAGCACATCATTGGGTTCGTAGTCGTCGCACGGCGTGGCGAACATCATGTGCATGAAGTTGGCCGCGTAGCTCAGCTTGTTCTTCGGGTACATGAAGGGCTGGCCAACGCTGTACTTGTAGGCCATCGCCACCAGCGTGGGCATCTTGGCAATGAGGCGAATGGCCGCGATCTCGCGGTGCTGCGGGTTATTGATGTCGGTGCTGTCGTGATAGAACGCCGACAGCGCCCCGACCAGGCCGGTCATGATCGCCATCGGGTGCGCATCACGCCTGAAGCCGCGCAAGAAGAACTGCATCTGCTCGTTGACCATCGTGTGGTTGGAAACGAGCTTGTGGAAGTCCCTCTGCTTCTGCTCGTTGGGCAGGTCGCCATAGAGCAGCAAATAGCAGGTATCGAGAAAGTCGCACTCGGTGGCGAGCTGTTCGATCGGGTAGCCGCGGTACAGCAGCTCGCCCTTGTCGCCATCGATGTAGGTGATGGTCGAATTGCATGCGGCGGTGGACAGGAACCCCGGGTCGTAGGTGAACTTGCCGGTCTGGGCGTAGAGCTTGCGGATGTCGATCACATCCGGGCCGACGCTGCCCTTGTAGACGGGCAATTCCATGCTCGGGCTGCCGTCTGAAAACGACAGCGTGGCTTTGGTGTCTGAGGGGGTCATCATGGCGCGGTTCCTCGGGGCAGTGGGTTCGTGTCGGGCTGGCGCAGCAGGGTCAGCACCTGCGCCGCAGCGGTGGCGGCCAATTCGGGGCCGGGTTCGGTGCGGCGCAAAAGCAAATCCAGCAAATCGTTGTCGGCCAAGTCCATCAGGGCGGTCAACCCGCCGGCCTGTTGTACGGTGAGCGTGGCTTCGTGATGCTTGAAAAAGCGTTCGATGAACAGGTCGTTTTCCAGCAGGCCGCGCCGGCAACGCCACTTCAGCTTGGACAGGGAACGTTCATCTAGCAGCTCGGGCATGGTGCTCACGCTAGGTTGGCTTCTGGTTCAACGCCGCAGCGCTACACCGCGCGACGCACCATCAACTCCTTGATTTTGCCAATCGCCCGGGTGGGGTTCAGGCCCTTGGGGCAAACATCCACACAGTTCATGATGGTGTGGCAACGGAACAGGCGGTACGGGTCTTCCAGGTTGTCGAGCCGCTCGGCGGTGCCTTCATCGCGGCTGTCGGCAATGAAGCGGTAGGCCTGCAGCAAGCCGGCCGGGCCGACGAACTTGTCGGGGTTCCACCAGAAGCTCGGGCAGGCGGTGGAGCAGCTCGCGCACAGGATGCATTCGTACAGACCATTCAGCTCGTCGCGTTCCTCGGGCGATTGCAGCCGTTCCTTTTCAGGCGGCACGCTGTCGTTCATCAAGTACGGCTTGATCGAGTTGTACTGGGTGAAGAACTGCGTCATGTCGACGATCAGGTCGCGAATCACCGGCAACCCAGGCAATGGGCGCAGCACCACGGTGGCGGGCAGGCTGCGCAGGTTGGTCAAACAGGCCAGGCCGTTCTTGCCGTTGATGTTCATCGCATCCGACCCGCACACGCCTTCACGGCAGGAGCGGCGGAAGCTCAAGCTCGGGTCGAGTTCCTTGAGCTTCGTCAACGCATCGAGCAGCATGCGCTCGGAACCATCCAGCTCCACTTGCAGGGTCTGCATGTAGGGCTTGGCGTCGGCGTCCGGGTCGTAGCGGTAGATCTGGAACGTGCGCATGGTCATCGTTTGTCCTGCTTTTCGAGGTGTTAGAACGTGCGAACCTTGGGCGGCACGCTGTCCACCGTGAGCGGCTTGAGCTGCACCGGCTTGTATTCAAGCCGGTTGCCCTGCGCATACCACAGCGTGTGCTTCATCCATTGGGCGTCGTTGCGGCCAAGCGGGTACTGCGGGTCATCAGCCGGGCGTTCGTAGTCACTCACCGTGTGCGCGCCGCGGCATTCCTGGCGCGCTGCGGCCGACACCATGGTGGCCTGGGCGCATTCGATCAGGTTGTCGACTTCCAGCGCCTCGATGCGCGCGGTGTTGAAGATCTTGCTCTTGTCCTTGAGCGTGATGCCGGCCACGCGCTGGCGCAGCGCCGCCACCTTGGCCACGCCTTCGTCCATCGACGCTTGCGTGCGGAACACGCCGGCATGCTGTTGCATGGCGGCGCGCAAATCACCCGCCACCACTTGCGCGTATT
>JAYUQE010000133.1:0-14519 GCA_043756905.1 Burkholderiales bacterium
CATCCAGACAAAAAATGCCCGGCCCACGATGTTCTCGTCGGGTACGAAGCCCCAGAAACGCGAGTCCTGCGAATTGTCGCGGTTGTCGCCCATCATGAAGTAGTGGCCTGCGGGCACCTTGCAGCTCACGCCCTCCACGCTGTAGCGGCAGTTGGCATGGTGCGGAAAGCTCTTGGTGTCGCCGCCATAGGCCGCCTGCAAACGCGGGTTGACGAGGATCTTGTGGGGCGCGTCGCCGAGCTTCTCGCTCCACTGCGGTGCGTAGCGTAGGCTGTCTTCGTCGTAGTACTCGCCAAGCGAATTCACCGCCACCGGTTGGCCATTCACGCTGAGCTTTTGGTGGGTGTAGGTGATCTCGTCGCCGGGCAGGCCGACCACGCGCTTGATGTAGTCCAGGCGCGGGTCGGGCGGGTAGCGAAAGACCATCACGTCGCCCCGCTTCGGTTCGTTGTTGGCGATGATCTTCTTGTTGATCACCGGCAGGCGCACGCCATAGTGAAACTTGTTCACCAGGATCAGGTCGCCAATGTGCAGCGTGGGGATCATCGAGCCCGACGGAATCTTGAACGGCTCGAACAGAAACGAGCGCAGCAGGAAGACGACCAGGATCACCGGGAACAGCCCCGCGGTCCAATCGAGCCACCACGGCTGCGCGAGCAAGGCGCTGCGCGCCTGCGCCACGTCGCCGTCGACCTTGTCGATGCCCATCCTGGCCAGGCTTTGGCGGCGCTGCGCATCTTGCACTTCGAGCGCGGCGGCCTGGGCTTCGCGCTGTGGCTTGAAGATGAAGCGCTCGGCCAGCCAGTAGCCCAGCGTGACAACCGTGAGCAAGAACAGCAGCAGGGCAAAGTTGCCCATCCAAAAGCCCATATACCAGCCGCCCAGGTACACCAGCAGGCAGCCATACAGAACGGCAGTCAAGGCACTCATCAATCGTCCACCCGAAGTATGGCCAGGAAGGCCTCTTGTGGCACTTCGACAGTGCCGATCTGCTTCATGCGCTTCTTGCCGGCTTTTTGCTTCTCAAGCAACTTGCGCTTGCGGGAGACGTCACCGCCATAGCATTTTGCCAGCACGTTCTTGCGCAACGCCTTGATGTTCTCGCGCGCGATGATGTTGGCGCCGATGGCCGCTTGAATGGCCACGTCATACATCTGGCGCGGGATCTGCTCGCGCATCTTGGCGGCCACGGCGCGGCCGCGATATTGACTCTGCACGCGGTGCACGATGATGCTCAGGGCGTCGATGCGGTCGCCGTTGATGAGCAAATCGACCTTCACCACATCGGCCGCGCGGTACTCCTTGAATTCATAGTCCATGCTGGCGTAGCCGCGCGACACGCTCTTCAGTTTGTCGAAAAAGTCGAGCACGATCTCGGCCAGCGGCAACTCGTAGGTGAGCATCACCTGGCGCCCGTGGTAGGCCATGTTCATCTGCACGCCACGCTTCAGGTTGCACAGCGTCATGACCGGGCCCACCGAGTCTTGAGGCATGTACAGGTGCACGGTGACGATGGGTTCACGGATCTCGTTGATGCGGCCCAGGTCGGGCATCTTCGAGGGGTTTTCCACCAGCATCACCGTGCCGTCGTTCAGCTCCACTTCGTACACCACGCTGGGCGCGGTGGTGATGAGGTCTTGATCGAACTCGCGCTCCAGGCGTTCTTGCACGATCTCCATGTGCAGCAGGCCGAGGAAGCCGCAGCGAAAGCCGAAGCCCAGCGCCTGGCTCACCTCGGGCTCGTAGCGCAACGACGAGTCGTTGAGCTTCAACTTTTCCAGCGCATCACGCAGCTGGTCGTATTCGCTGGCCTCGCTGGGGTACAGGCCGGCAAAGACCTGCGGCTTGATCTCCTTGAAGCCGGGCAAGGCCTCGGTGGCCGGGCCGGCGTTGTTGGGCAGCTTCTTTTCCAGCGTGAGCGTGTCGCCCACCTTGGCCGCCTGCAGCTCCTTGATGCCGCAAATGATGAAGCCCACTTCGCCGGCCTTGAGCGTGTCGCGCGGCACCGACTTGGGCGTGAACACACCCATCGACTCGATGCCGTACACCGTGTGGGTGGCCATCATGCGGATGCGCTCACCCTTGGTCAGGCTGCCGTCGACCACGCGCACCAGCATCACCACACCCACGTAGGTATCGAACCAGCTGTCAACGATCATGGCGCGCGGCGGGCCATCGGGGTTGCCGCGCGGCGCGGGCATGCGGGTGATCACGGCTTCGATCACGTCATCCAGGCCCATGCCGGTCTTGGCCGAGCACGGGATGGCGTGTTCGGCGTCGATGCCAATCACGTCTTCGATCTCTTCCTTTGCGCGCTGCGGGTCGGCCTGTGGCAGATCCATCTTGTTCAGCACCGGCACCACTTCAACGCCCAACTCCAGCGCCGTGTAGCAATTGGCCACGGTCTGCGCTTCAACACCTTGGGACGCATCCACCACCAACAGCGCGCCTTCGCAGGCCGACAACGAACGGCTCACCTCATAAGAGAAGTCAACGTGCCCGGGCGTGTCGATCAGGTTGAGCTGGTAGACCTGGCCGTCGCGGGCCGTGTACTCAAGCGCCGCGGTCTGTGCCTTGATGGTGATGCCGCGCTCGCGCTCGATGTCCATCGAGTCCAGCACCTGTGCTTCCATCTCACGGTCACTCAAGCCACCACAACGTTGAATGATCCGATCAGCCAGCGTGCTCTTGCCGTGGTCGATGTGGGCAATGATGGAGAAATTTCTGATGTGGTTCATGTCGTGCGAGATCGTCGCGCGTGTCGAAGTCAAAGCGGCGCAGCCGCTTCAGCGCAAGCTCACTTCACACCGTGATGTGAAGGCGCGATGGCGCCGCTGAAGATAAAAAAAAGGCACGTCAAACGGAGTGACGCGCCTTCCAACAGAACGTTTGGCAACTGCTTGTTGGTGGTTCATTGTATGCAAAACGATCGGCCGCAAACCCGCGCCAATGCTTGTTTTCCGGCCGTTGCAGCGTGCCAACAGAAAACGTTATGAACATGTTATCAACATGGCACTGTGTACATCTTGGGGATAGATGAAAAGCATGTGCTGCGGCTCCGAATTGAGGGCTAAAGCAGCCCGAATCGGCATGGATTCTAGGTTCCTTGCGGCGCAATCTTGCTCGCCTGAGCCTTGAAGTAAAAGGTTACTAACCTCCAGGCTCACATTTGGCGCATCGTCCGGCCGGGTTTGACCAGGGCCGAAATTCCATATTGTGGAAAGACCCAGATGCTCACTTGGTTTGGTGAGCTTCTGGGCGGCCAGCTCAGTTCAGCGCGGCGGGCGAATGATGACGAAGTTCACCGCGTCGCCGCGGCGTACCAGCACGCTCACCGGCTTGGCTCTGTCGACCTTGGCGCTGATGGCCGCGAACTGCTTGGCATCGGTGACCTCCACGTTGTCGATCGAGACAATGATGTCGCCTTCAAGGACGCCGGCCTTGGCGGCGGCGCCGTCCACCGCATCGACCTTCACGCCGCCCTTCAGGCGAAGGTCGCGCCGTTGCACTTCGGTCAAGTCTGACACGCCCAGGCCCAGCGCTGTCTTGGCCGCGGGCGGCGCAGCAGGCGTGTCGGCGCGCGTGCGGCGTGCCGTGCGCTCGGGTTCGAATTCGGCCACCGTGACGGCCACGTCGCGCGTGGCGCCACGGCGAAACAGTTGCAGCGTGACCCGGCTGCCCGGCTTGCTGGCACCCACCATGCGCGGCAGGTCGCCGGACTTCTCAACCGTCTTGCCGTCAACTTTGGTGATGATGTCGCCCGCTTCGACACCCGCTTTGTCCGCCGGATCGCCAGCCACCACGCTTTGCACCAACGCGCCCAAGGCCTTGCCCAGGCCGATGGATTCGGCCACGTCTTTGGTGACCGGCGCGATCTGCACACCGATGCGCCCGCGGATCACCCGGCCCGTGCTGCGCAACTGTTCATACACGCGCATCGCATCGTCCATTGGGATGGCGAACGAGATGCCCATGAAGCCGCCCGAGCGGCTGAAGATTTGCGAGTTGATGCCCACCACCTCGCCGCGCATGTTGATCAGCGGGCCGCCGGAATTGCCGGGGTTGATGGCCACGTCAGTTTGCAGGAACGACAGGTAGTCACCCGTGTCGCGCTGCTTGGCGCTGACGATGCCGGCAGTGACGGTGTTGTCAAAGCCGAAAGGCGAGCCGATGGCCACCACCCATTCGCCCACCTTCACGCGGTTGCTGTCGCCCAGCTTGGCCACGGGTAGACCGGTGGCCTCGATCTTGACCACAGCCACATCTGTGCGGCGGTCGGTGCCGATGGTGCGGGCCTTGAATTCGCGTTTGTCGGTAAGCGTGACGATGACTTCATCGGCCCCTTCCACCACATGCGCGTTGGTCAGCACGTAGCCATCAGCCGTGACGATGAAGCCCGAGCCCACGCCACGCTGTTGCGGCTCGTCATCGCCGCCACCGCGCGGCCCGCGCCGCGGGTCAGGCCGCCCGGGCAGCGGAATGCCGAAGCGGCGCAAGAACTCCTCCATGTTCGGGTCCAGATCCGGGCCACCGGCAGCGGCTTGGCGCGTGCGCTCCAGCGTGCGGATGTTCACCACCGCGGGGCCCACACGTTCAACCAGTTCGGTGAAATCGGGCAACTCACGCGGTTGTGCCTGGCTGGGGTGGGCCGTCAACATCAGGCCCATGACCAAGGCCGCAGACGCCAGCGCGAGATTCACGCCGGCCGCAACCGGTTTGCTCAGGCTGAACCGCAAGTACTTCATGTGCATGCCATCTCCAAATGAAAGGCCCGCACAGCGGTGCAGGCAGGGGTATACAACGTTGCTCGCAGCCTCAGCGCTGACGTTCCAGCGCTTTGGCGAAATGTTGC
Source organism: Burkholderiales bacterium (assembly GCA_043756905.1). GTDB lineage: Bacteria > Pseudomonadota > Gammaproteobacteria > Burkholderiales > Burkholderiaceae_C > Rubrivivax. Next base: position 4,853 of record JAYUQE010000133.1, read on the forward strand.
AGCGTGGCCGCGGGCACATCGCCCACGACCGTGAGCCACCACTGCCCGGCATGTCGCTGCATCAGTGTATGGGTGGCGCCGATCTGCGTGAGCAGCGGCTTGCGATGGCGTTCGGGCTCATAAGCCTCGATGAACATCGAGACATACGTCAAACCATCGTAGAACACCGCCTGCAGCACGGGGCCTTGTTCGACCTGTTTCGCTCCGGGCTCGGCGTCGAGCACGCGACGGGCGCAATCAGCCAATCTGAACCCGGGCAGCGCCAGCGTCATCATCCAGCCTTCAGCGCTCAGTTGCGTAGTCTGCGGGCTGCGGCGTGTGACGTGGTAGCCCTCGAGCCGCCGCATCGCTTGCGCCACGCTTTGACCACTGGGCCGAGTGCCGATGCTCACATCGGAAAACATGCTCGCCTCCAGCACCTCGCCGCGGCCACCCAGAACCTCAGCACGCAGCATCAGGCCCGTGGCCACGTCGGCCCAGATGCGCTGCGCAAAACGGTGCTCGTCACGCGGGCGAAAGGTGAGCACCTGCGCCTCGCGGCCGGCCACGCGCTCCAGCCCATTCGCTGTGATGTCATAGGTGTTCTGTGCGCGCGGATCGATGGACTGCAGCATCGAGGGCAGGCCCTGGCGCACGTTGCGCTGCTCAAGCACGGCCCGCCGGCGCTGCGGCCACAAGCTCAACACGTGGTCGTCGTGGCGATAAACGCGGTGCGGCTCACCATCGAGCAGTTCCACACTCTCAAAGGCCTGCCCGCCCACAAGGTAGTGAGCCACGCGCGAACTGGACAACGTGGCGCCCACGCTGTTGACCAGGGTGCCTTGATAGCTGCGTTCGCGCGCTGCCGCCTGAATGCGCTGCAGCAACCCGGCGACCGGGCTCAACGCAGGCTGGCCCAGTGGCTCTGCGGCGCCCAGCCGCGGCAGCGCCGCAGCGAGCAGTGCGCACAGGCACACCCGCGCCAAGATGTTGGTGGCCATGCGTCGTCAGCGCCCGCTGGCAGACGCCTGGGTGCCAGAGGCCTGCCCGGGTACAGCAGGTGCAACCGGCGCGGCGGGCAGCGCACTCAAGGAGACGGTTTCAAGCGCTCGGCGCCCCGCGCCTTGGTGTGCCACGGGCGCGGTGGCGCCGAAGGCGCGGTGGGCGTGCAAATAACGGTCTAGCTGTGCGTCGCGCAGCAGGGTCAGCCCGCCCTGCCCGGCCGGCACGGGCTGCACATCTGCAGCCACCGTCATCGGCACGCCAGGCTGCGGCACGGCCTGCGCAGGCGCACGAGCCAGCGCGGGGCCTTGATGTTCAGGCAAGCCTGGGCGCAGCAACAACGCACCGGTGGCCACCACCACGAAACCTGCCGCCACGGCAGCCAGTGACGGCCAACGCCATGCCGCGCGCCACGCCGACGTGGCCGTGGGCGCCAACACCGCAGGCTCAAGTGCAAGGCGCCCGCGCAGCGCAGACAGGAACTGGACGTCGCGTGCCGGGTGGCGCGCAAGTTCGTCGCTGCGCAGCACATCACCGATCAGGTGATAGGCATGCCACGTGGCGCGAGCCTGCGCGTCGTCACGCCACAGGCACGTGGCCTGCGCGAGCTGTTCGGCACTGGCCTGCCCGTCGGCGACGCTTGACAGCAGTTGCCCTGGCAGGGGAGAGCCGCTGGACAGAAAAGAACCGGGTTGAGCGTGCATGGGGCACCTACCAGCGCTGGCCGCTGCGGGTATCGAGTAAAGGCCGCAAGCGTTCGGCAATGGCTTCGCGGGCGCGGAAGATTCTGGAACGCACGGTACCGATGGGACAGTTCATGGCTTCGGCAATTTCCTCGTAACTCAAGCCTTCGATTTCGCGCAGTGTGATGGCCTGACGCAGGTCTTCAGACAGCGCCTCAATGGCGGCGTTGACAGTGGCCGCAATTTCGCGGCTGGCCATCAGGGATTCGGGCGTTTCGCCGTCGGTTAGTTCGTGGCCGACGAAAGAAGTTTCATCTTCTTCATCCTGCCCCGCAATCATGGATTCCGTGACCAAGGGGTCGCGCTTGAGCTCGAGCAGCGCACGCTTGGCCGAGTTCACCGCAATGCGGTACAGCCACGTGTAGAACGTGCTTTCTCCACGAAACTGCGGCAGCGCGCGGTAAGCGCGGATGAAGGTCTCCTGCGCGATGTCGGGCACGAGATCGACATCGCGCACCATGCGCCCGATCAGGCGCTCAATGCGACGCTGGTACTTCACTACCAGCATCTCGAAGGCCCGCATGTCGCCGTGCTTGAATCTGTCGATCAGTGGCGCATCGGCATCCGGCTCAATCATTCCGGGGCAGCCCCCGACAGCACGTGCGCATCAGAGGGCGCGCGCGCGCAGACCGCGGCACGAAACAGCCCCCAGGCAGCTTCATTGCCGTGGCGGCGCACGGCGCACCAACGCTGCCGCGCCGGTGCGGCCTCGACCGTGAGCAACATCCAGTGGCCCAGATCCACGGTGATTTCGGGTGCCCAACCGTCACCCTGTGCTTGCGCCGCCGGGGTCGCCTGATCCCACCCTGCACTCAGCGCCCAGCGCTGGCCGTCCCACACCAGGCGCTGGTCTGCCTCGCGCAGCGCGCGCCAACACAGCCAGGCCATCAGCGGCAGGGCAACTGCCCCTGCTGACATGGCCGCACCGGCACCGGCATGGGCCCACTGCAACGCCCAATACACGGTGGTTGCACCGGCCAGGGCCAGCGTGGCAGCCTGAGTGGCGCGCCAAACCGGCCCACCACCACAGCGCACCGAAACCGGCGGGGCCGCGCGCATCGTTGGGCGCTCTCAGGCCCTCAGGCGCGGCGGAACACCAGCGTGCCGTTGGTGCCGCCGAACCCAAAGTTGTTCTTGACGGCAATGTCGATCTTCATCTCACGCGCCGTGTTGGCGCAGTAGTCCAGGTCGCATTCGGGATCCTGGTTGAAGATGTTGATCGTCGGCGGCGAGACCTGGTCACGCAAGGCCAACACCGTGAACACCGATTCGATGCCGCCGGCGCCGCCGAGCAGGTGCCCGGTCATCGACTTGGTCGAGTTCACCACCAGGCGCTGCGCATGCGCGCCGAAGCTGGCCTTGATGGCATTGGTTTCGTTCAAGTCCCCCAGCGGCGTGGACGTGCCATGCGCATTCAAGTACTGCACCTGGTCTGCGTTGAGCCCGGCGTTGCGCAACGCGGCCTGCATCGAACGGCGCGGGCCGTCGACGTTCGGTGCGGTCATGTGAAACGCATCGGCCCCCATGCCGAAGCCCACCAGTTCTGCGTAAACCTTGGCCCCGCGGCTGCGCGCATGTTCGTACTCTTCCAGCACCAGCACGCCCGCGCCTTCGCCCAGCACGAAACCATCGCGGTCTTTGTCCCACGGGCGCGAGGCCGTGGTGGGGTCATCGTTGCGCGTTGACAGCGCCCGCGCTGCCGCAAAGCCGCCCACGCCCAACGGCGAGACGGTGGCCTCCGAGCCACCGGCCACCATCACATCGACATCGCCATATTCGATCAGCCGGCCAGCCTCTCCAATGCAATGCAGGCCCGTGGTGCAGGCCGTGACGATCGCCAGGTTCGGGCCTTTGAAGCCATAGCGAATGGAGATGTGGCCCGAGATCATGTTGATGATCGAAGCCGGCACGAAGAACGGCGAGATGCGGCGCGCGCCGCGGTCGCGGTATTCCTGCTGCGTGGCCTCAATCAGCGGCAAGCCGCCGATGCCCGAACCCACGATGCAACCGATGCGCTCGGCCTGCTCTTCGTTCAGCGCCTCGTTCACCGGCAAACCGCTGTCTTGAACGGCCTGCGCCGCTGCGGCCACGCCGTAGTGAATGAAGGTGTCCATGTGCCGGGCTTCCTTGCCAGGCATGTAGACCTCGACATCGAAGCCCTTCACTTCACCGGCAAAGCGGCAGGCCAGCGCGGACGCATCGAAGCGCGTGATGGGCGCAATGCCGCTGCGCCCGGCCAGGATGTTGGCCCAGCCTTCGGCCACGCTGTTGCCCACCGGGCTGATCAAGCCCAGGCCGGTGACGACGACTCTGCGACGACTCATGCGCATCGAATCAAACGTGCGGCCTCAGGCCTTTTGATGCGTCATCGCATAGTCGATGGCCAACTGCACCGTGGTGATCTTCTCGGCCTCTTCATCGGGGATCTCGATGCTGAATTCATCTTCCAGCGCCATCACCAGCTCAACCGTGTCGAGCGAGTCCGCCCCCAGGTCGGCCACGAAGGCTTTGGCGTTAGTGACATCGGCCTCCGGCACGCCAAGTTGTTCGGCAATGATCTTCTTGACGCGTGCTTCAATATCGCTCATGACTCCTCCAGGAGTGAAATCAACAAAAACGGCCCGCGATTCTAGCGGCGGTGCCCGCGCTGAAAATTCACGACATGTACATGCCGCCGTTGACGTGCAACTGCTCGCCAGTGATGTAGCCGGCCAGCGGTGAAGCCAGGAAGGCCACCGCATGCGCCACTTCTTCGGCGCTGCCCAAACGCCCAAGCGGAATCTGTTGCAACAGCGCGGCCTTCTGCGCTTCGGCCAGCCCCTCGGTCATGTCGGTGGCGATGAAGCCAGGCGCCACGCAGTTCACCGTGATGTTGCGGCTGCCCAGTTCGCGCGCCAGCGCGCGCGTCATGCCGGCCACGCCGGCCTTGGCCGCCGCGTAGTTGGCCTGGCCGGCGTTGCCCGACGCGCCCACCACCGAGGTGATGTTGATCATGCGGCCGAAGCGCTGCTTCATCATCGGGCGCATCACCGAGCGGCACAGGCGGAACACGGCCTTCAGATTGGTGTCGAGCACGGCGTCGAAGTCATCGTCCTTCATGCGCAGTGCCAAGGTGTCGCGCGTGATGCCGGCATTGTTGACGAGCACGTGCAGCCCGCCGCGCTGCTCAACGATGCCTTCGACCGCAGCTTGCGCCGCCGCGGTGTCGTTCACATCCAGCTTGATACCTAGACAACCCGGCCAGGCCGCCAGGGCCTGCGTGATGGCCTGTGCGCCGGCATCGGTGGTGGCCGTGCCCACGACTTGAAAGCCTTGCGCGGCCAGTGTGGCGGCGATGGCGCGGCCGATGCCGCGTGAGGCACCCGTGACCAGTGCAACCTGCGCCGCGTCACTCATTAGATAACCTTCGTGCTGCGCACTGCGGTGCGAGCCCCTTCGGGCGGCCGGGCGAGGCTCATGTCAACAACCTCTTGCATTCGGCCAGCGTGGCCGGGTCGTACAGAGCCGCGGCCACGGCGTCACCATCGATGCGCCGGGTCATACCGGCCAGCACCTTGCCCGGGCCGCATTCGATGAAGTGGGTGATGCCGCGCGCTCGCAGCGCGGTGATGAGTTCGACCCAGCGCACCGCGCCATAGGCCTGGCGGAACAAGGCGTCGCGGATCGCTGCGGGTGCGCTCGGCGCGGCCACGTCGATGTTGTTGAGCACCGGGATCTGCGGCGCCGCAACCGCCACGTGCGCCAGGCGTTCTTGCAACGCCAGCGCCGCCGGGCGCATCAGCTCGCAATGGAACGGTGCCGACACCGCCAGCGGCAGCGTGCGCTTGGCACCCATGGCCTTGAGCACCTCGCAAGCCGCGTCGACGCCGGCCTTGGCACCGGAGATCACGGTCTGCTTGGGATCGTTGAAATTGGCCGCCTGCACCACGGCGCCGCTTTGTGCCGCGGCGCGCTTGCAACCTTCAACCACGGCCGCACTTTCCAACCCCAGGATGGCGGCCATGGCGCCGGTGCCCACCGGCACGGCTTGCTGCATGGCCTGCGCGCGAAAGCGCACCAGCGGCAGCGCGTCAGCCAACGTCAGTGCGCCCGCGGCCACCAGCGCGCTGTACTCGCCCAGCGAGTGGCCGGCCAGCGCAGCCGGCGCAGCACCACCTTCGGCCAGCCAGGCGCGATAACACGCCACTGCAGCGGTCAACATCACCGGCTGGGTGTTGGTGGTGAGGTCAAGTTGCTCCTTGGGGCCTTCATGAATCAGACGGGCGATGTCTTCGCCCAGCGCCAGCGAGGCCTCATCGAGCGTGGCCTTCATGGCAGCGTGGTCACCCCAGGCGTCGAGCATGCCCACGGCTTGCGAGCCCTGGCCGGGAAAGAGAAAGGCAAATGCGGTCATGGTGATGGCGAGGGGCTGTTGACACATGAATCACACCCGCGCCGGTGTATCCCAATGCGCAGGAGTAGGCGCGGCTCGACGCCCAGGCTGGCCGCCTGGGCTAGAGGCGCAACGCCCGCCTGCGCATTGGGATGCACCGGCCCGAAGGGTGAAGGCCCAGAACGGCCCCACTCGTCGTTGCCAATGCTCACCGGACCACCGGTCCGGTTCCGCTTGGCGCCTAGATTGGGGCCGTTCTGGGCCTTCACGCGGGTGCGATTCATATGTCAACAGATCCTAAAGATCAAGCAGCACGGCGCCCCAAGTGAAGCCGCCGCCGACGCCCTCGAGCATGACGGTATCACCCGGCAAGACCCGGCCGCTGCGCACGCCCTGGTCCAGCGCCAGCGGGATCGACGCGGCCGAGGTGTTGCCGTGCTCGGCCACGGTGACGATGACCTTGTCCATGCTCAAGCGCAACTTGCGCGCCGTGGCCTGCATGATGCGGATATTGGCCTGATGCGGAATTAACCAATCCAGATCAGCCTCGGTCTTGCCGGCCTTGGCCAGCACGGCGCGCGCCGCGCTGTCGAGCACGCCAACGGCGAGCTTGAAGACCGCCGGGCCGTCCATCTTGAGCAAGGGGTCACCAGTGATCTGGCCGCCGGCCACGCTGCCGGGCACGCACAGGATGCCCACATGCCGGCCATCGGCATGCAGCTCGCTGGCCAGGATGCCCGGCGTGGCGCTGGCTTGCAGCACCACGGCACCGGCACCGTCGCCGAACAGCACGCACGTGGTGCGGTCGTTGAAGTCGAGCAGGCGCGAGAAGACCTCGGCGCCCACCACCAAGGCGCAGCGTGCGCTGCCGGTACGGATCATCGCGTCCGCCACCGTGAGCGCATACACAAAGCCCGAACACACGGCCTGTACGTCGAACGCCGCGCAGCCGTTGATGCCTAATCTGTTTTGCAGGATGCACGCCGCTGATGGGAACACCATGTCGGGCGTGGAGGTGGCCACGATGATGAGATCGACCTCGCCCGCCGCCACCCCGGCCGCAGCCAACGCAGCTTGCGCAGCGGGCAGCGCCAGGTCGCTGCTGGTCACGCCGTCGGCGGCAAAGTGACGCGCGTGGATGCCGGTGCGTTCGACGATCCACTCATGGCTGGTCTCGATGCCGCGTGTGGCAAGCTCGGCCACCAGGTCTGCATTGCTCACCCGGCGCGGGGGCAGGTGGCTGCCGGTGCCGGTGATGCGTGAAAAGGCCGGCAGGGCGGTCATGCTGCCTGCGCCGGCAAATCGGGCCCGGCCAAAGGCACCGCGCGCAGGGCCATGCGGTCGTTCACGCGGTCGAGCAGGCGGTTGCGTGCGGCGTCGTGAGCGCGCTGCAGCGCATGCTCGAAGGCAAAGGCGTCGGCCGAGCCATGGCTCTTGAAAACCAGGCCGCGCAATCCCAGCAGCGCTGCACCGCTGTAGCGGCGGTGATCCATGCGATTCTTCAGGCGCTTGAGCACCGGCAAGGCCAGCAGCGCGGCGAACTTGCTGGGCAGGTTGCGGCTGAACTCCTGGCGCATGAATTCGGCCAGCATGGTGGCCACGCCCTCGGCAGTCTTGAGCGCCACGTTGCCCACGAAACCGTCACACACGACGATGTCGATGTTGCCTTTGAAGATGTCGTCACCCTCCACGTTGCCATGGAAGTTGATCTGGCCGTCAGCCGCCGCTGCTCGCAGCAGTTCACTGGCGCGCTTGATGGTCTCACTGCCCTTGATCGCTTCTTCGCCGATGTTGAGCAGGCCCACGCTCGGGTCCTGCTTGCCATCGACCGCGGCCACCAGTGCGCTGCCCAGGATCGCAAACTGAAGCAGGTGCTCGGCGCTGCAATCAACGTTGGCGCCCAGGTCGAGCACCGTGGTGTAGCCGCCCAGCCGGTTGGGCAACACCGTGGCCAGGGCCGGGCGTTCAATGCCATCCAGCGTCTTGAGCACATAGCGCGCCACGGCCATCAAGGCCCCGGTGTTGCCGGCCGAGACGCAGGCATCGGCCGCACTGGCCTGGCCCGGCTCGCCGGGCTTGAGTTGGCCGATGGCCACGCGCATCGACGAGTCGCGTTTGCGGCGCAGGGCCACCTCAACGGAATCGTCCATCGCCACCACTTCGCTGGCCGCCACCAGTGTGCAGCGCGGCCAGTTGCGGGCAGCTTCAATAGCGGGCGCCGTGCCCACCAGAACCAAATGGGCGTCAGGGTGGGACTTCAGGAATGCTTGGCAGGCCGGCAGTGTGACGGCCGGGCCATGGTCGCCGCCCATGCAATCCACCGCCAGGCGAACCTGGCTCAGCGGCGGCGGGTGGGCAGCAGCGGTCACAGCGGGAGCACGGTGTCAGATGGGCCTGCGTGGCGCCCTGCGCGGCAGGCCGATTGCCCTGGCATCGCGGCGCTCAGTGAACGCGGCGAGCGGCGAATCAGGCGTCAGCCTTGGTCTTCAACACCTTGCGGCCTCGGTAAAAACCCGTCGGGCTGATGTGGTGGCGCAAGTGCACCTCGCCGGTGGTGGGCTCCAGACCCGTGCTTGGTGTGTGCAGCGCATTGTGCGAGCGGTGCATGCCGCGCTTGGACGGCGACTTCTTGTTCTGTTGAACGGCCATGTCAAAACTCCTGCAAGGGGTGCGGTGGGCACAGTGGACGCAGTGGGCACAGTTAGCGTTTGCCGGCCTCGGCCCTGAAAAGCGACCCCAAGGCGGCAGCGGTGATGCTGCGCTAAGGGTGTTCGGGCAGGTTCTCCAGCTGAGTGTTCCAGCCAACCAGCAAAGCCGATGATTCTAACACCCTGCCCGAGTCTGCCTGGCCATTCAGGCTGTACCGGCGGGCGGCAGCAGGCGGGCCAGCACATCAAAGGGGTGGTCGCCGTCGGCGGCGCTGTCCTGCGCCGGCAGCGCCAAGGTGCAATCGGCATGCCGCGGCACCAGCGGCAAGGCGAGGATCAGTTCGTCTTCGGTCAGCGCTTGCAAGTCGAGGGCGGGTGTCAGTTCGAGCACGTCAACTTCGACCTCGTCGTCCAGTCTTGCCGCCTCATCTTCGCCGTCAACAAAGTAGAACTCGCGCTGCACCTGCAGCAGCAGCAGCAGCGGCCCAAGGCAGCGTTGGCAGGTCAGCGCTGCCGTGCACTGTGCGCTCAAAATCAGCCGCACATTTGCGCCCGTACCGGGCAGCGGGCGCAGCGTGCCGCTGGCCTTCCAAGACACGAGTTGTGGCGCCGGCCACTGCGCCAGCGGCAACGCCTCTCCCACCGCCAACAACCGCTTCAGGCCGGCCAAAGGCCATTCGCCGCTCACCATGCCGCCTTCTGAGGCCAATGCGGTCACGTCGAGCTGGCGTGGGTGGTGTCCGGGCTGGTGGAGGGGCGCGCTCATCGCGCAAGTGTAGTCAGCGCTTCAGGCAGTGCCGTCAAGGAGCCTTGATGGAAGAGCTTCTGGAGTTCGAACGGTATATGGCGCATTTGAGTGAAGGCCTGGGCCACGTAGACCGGCACGCCGGGCTGCGTGGCTATTGCACTGGTCTGATCTTGCC
>JAYUQE010000134.1:0-4984 GCA_043756905.1 Burkholderiales bacterium
CACCAACGAGATCAGCGCCCACTTGCTGGCCGATCTGCTGAACGGCGCCAGCTACCGCGTGCTGCACGAGCTGCTGGCCGCACTGCAGGGCAACGAGCCCGCCGCCATCGAACCCGCCACGCAAGCCCTGCTCGGCCTGGGCGCCAGCTCGGGCGCCGACCTGCTGGCCGGCTTGCTGCTGGCCCTGACCACCTTACCCACTGACCCAACATGACGCTCAACGCGAACACCCTGCTCAGCCGGGCCCCAGCCGTGCTGAACATCGGCCTGGACGGCTTCAACGCCAGCGTCGCTGCCAGCGGCGGCACGCTGGCGCAGGTGCAGTGGCGCCCACCCGGCAATGCCGACCCGTTGCTGGCCTGGCAACTGGCGCGGCTGTTGGGTGACGCGCGCATTGAAGCGGCCAACGCCCAGGCCACGCAACGCATCATCAACGCCCGCCCCATGTGGGAAGACATCGCCCTGCGCGCTGACTCGGTGTGGCCGCAAATGAAGGGCGCGCGGCTGCTGCTGCACGCCGGCCCGCCGGTGGCGTTTGAGCAAATGTGCGGCCCGATGCATGGCGCCTTGATCGGCGCGGTGTTGTACGAGGGCTGGGCCAGCACGGCCGAGCAGGCGCGCCAGATGCTGCAACGCGGCGAGGTCGAGTTTGCGCAGTGCCACGACTTCCAGGCCGTGGGCCCGATGACGGGTGTGATCAGCGCCAGCATGCCCTTGATCCAGGTGCGTTGCGCCACGCATGGAAACCGGGCCTACACCAACCTGAACGAAGGCATTGGCCGCTGCCTGCGCTTTGGCGCCAACGGGCCCGATGTGCTGCAACGATTGAAGTGGTTCGAAGCGGTGTTGGGCCCGGCGCTCAAGGCCGCGGTGCGCCATGACTTTGACAAGACCGGTGGCATCGACCTGAAGGCGATTCAATCGCAGGCGCTCTTGATGGGCGACGAAGTGCACAGCCGCAATGCCGCGTCCACCGCGCTGTTCTTCATGACCCTGGCCGTGCCGCTGGCGGCACTGGCTGCGCGCAAGGGTGGCCCGCCCCCCGACCACATCCACCAGACGCTCGACTTCGTGGCCAAGACCTCGCAGTTCTTTCTGAACTTTTCCATGGTCTCGTGCAAGGCCATCATGGACGCCGCGCATGGCATTCCCTTCAGCAGCGTGGTCACGGCCACGGCGCGCAATGGCACCGAAACCGGGTTGCGCATCAGCGGCCTGGGGCCGCAGTGGTTCACGGCCGCGTCAGACTTGCCGCAAGGCTTGTTCTTCCCCGGCTTCAAGCAAGAAGACGCCTGCCCAGACATTGGCGACAGCGCCATCACTGAGGCCGCCGGCTTTGGCGGTTGTTCGTTCGCCGCCTCGCCCGCGCTCACTTTGCTGGCCGGTGGCACGGTGAGTGATGCGGTGCGCTACAGCCGCGAGATGTTTGAAGTGACGGTGACCCGCAACCCGGGCCTGAGCCTGCCGGCGCTTGACTTTGCCGGCGCGCCTTGCGGCATTGATGTGCGCAAGGTGGTGGACAGCGGCATTCGCCCCATCGTCACCACCGGCATTGCCCACCGCAAAGCCGGCATCGGGCAAATCGGTGCGGGCATCGTGCGCGTGCCCATGCCCTGCTACAGCGCGGCGCTGGGCGAGATGGCGGCTCAATGGCTTAACGATTGATATCACCATGCGCCAAACCTTGACATCGCCGCGCGGCATGGTCACTGCGCCGCACCACCTGGCCGCCAGCAGTGCTTGTGCCGTGCTGCGCGAAGGCGGCAACGCCATCGAAGCCATGGTGGCCGCGGCCGCCACCATTGCCGTGGTCTACCCGCACATGAATGCCATTGGCGGCGACGGCTTCTGGCTCATCTCGCCACCCGGGCGCGAACCCGTGGCCATTGACGCCTGCGGCCGCGCAGCCGGCCTGGCCACGCCGGGCTTCTACGCTGTACACGGCTGCCCGGCCATTCCCGGGCGCGGGCCATTGGCCGCCAACACCGTGGCCGGGGCGGTCTCGGGTTGGCAACTGGCGCTTGCTCAATCAACCGGCATGGGCGGCAAGCTGCCGCTTACGCGCCTGCTGCAAGACGCCATCTGGTACGCCCGCGAAGGCGCGCCGGTGACGCAAAGCCAGGTGGCGTTCACCACCCAGTTCCTGCCCCAGCTCGGCGGCGTGCCGGGCTTTGCGCAGCAGTTCCTGAATGGCGGCGCAGCACCGGCGGTGAACACCTTGCGCCGCTACCCAGCGCTGGCCAACACCTTGCAAACCCTGGCTGACAAAGGCTTGGATGACTTTTACCGCGGCAGCGTGGCCGACGCCATCGCCGCCGAACACGAACGCCTGGGCAGCCCGCTGCGCGCGGCCGACTTGCAGGCCCACCAGGCCACCCGCGTGCAGCCATTAACGGTGGAGGTAAGCGGCGCACGCCTGTACAACCTGTGCCCACCCACGCAAGGCCTGGCATCGCTGCTGATCCTGGCCATTTTTGACAAGCTGCGCCTGCGCCACGGCATCCAGCAGGCTGAAGGCTTTGCCTACCTGCATGCCATCGTTGAAGCCACCAAGCAGGCCTTCAAGGTGCGCAACCGCCACATCGCCGACCCCGCCGCCATGGCCGCGCGCGGCGTGGCTGCCGAGCAATTTCTAACGATTGAGTTCATTGACTCGTGCGTGGCCGCGGTAGACATGCACCGCGCCTTGCCCTGGCCCGAGCCGGCCACGCCGGGCGACACCGTGTGGCTGGGCACGGCTGATGCCAACGGTTGCATGGTCAGCTACATCCAAAGCGTGTATTGGGAATTCGGCAGCGGCGTGGTGCTGACTGACACCGGCATTGCCTGGCAAAACCGCGGCTCCAGTTTTGTGCTCGATGCGCGCTCGCACCTGGCCCTGGCGCCGCACAAGAAACCCTTTCACACGCTCAACCCGGCGCATGCCCGCTTTGCTGACGGCCGCAGCATGGTGTGGGGCAACATGGGCGGCGACGGCCAGCCGCAAAGCCAGGCCGCTGTGTTCAGCCGCTATGCGATGTTCGGCCTGCCGCTGCAAGAAGCGGTGAGCGCGCCGCGCTGGTTGCTGGGCAAGACCTGGGGCCAGGACACCACCACCTTGAAGTTCGAAGGCCGCTTCGATGCCGCCACGCTGCAAGCCTTGGCCGCCGCCGGGCATGACGTGGAGGTGCTGGGCGACTACAGCGACACCATGGGCCACGCCGGCGCCATCGTGCGCCAACCCGACGGCCTGTACCTGGGCGCGGCTGACCCGCGCAGCGATGGGGTGGTGGCGGCGTATTGAAGCGCCGTCAAACAGAGCAAATCCCTGTCGCGGCAACATGATCGCGATGCTGTCAAGATCATGCTTATGAACACATCAACCACTCCCCGCCTTACCCACTCGCGCAGCGTTGAACGCCTGGTCACCGGCCAGGCCACTAGCGACGGCGCGGGCGTCAAGCTGACCCGCGTGCTGACGCAAGACCTGCAACGCCGGCTCGACCCGTTTTTGATGCTCGATGCCTTCGGCACCGACAACCCGGGCGACTACATCGGCGGCTTTCCTGACCACCCGCACCGCGGCTTCGAAACCGTCACGTACATGCTCAACGGGCGCATGCGCCACCGCGATTCAGCCGGCAACGTGGGCCTGCTGGTGCCGGGCAGCGTGCAGTGGATGACGGCCGGGCGCGGCGTCATCCACAGCGAAATGCCCGAGCAGGAAGAAGGCCGCATGGAAGGCTTCCAGCTTTGGCTGAACCTGCCCGGGCGCAGCAAGATGCAGCCGCCCTGGTACCGCGACATTGCCAGCGAAGAGATCCCCGAAGTGCACGCCGAAGGCTTGACGGTGCGCGTGATCGCCGGCCAGGCTGCGGGCGTGAAGGGCGCCATGCAGCGCGATGACACGCAGCCGCTGTATCTCGATCTTCACCTGGAGCCTGGCGTTAAGTTCGAGCAAGCCCTGCCCGCCACGCACAACGCCTTTGTCTACGTTTATCGCGGTGCGCTGAAGGTGGGCGAACGCGACGTGGCGCGCCAGCGCATGGCGATCTTCGCCAACACGCCGGGCAGCGACGGCGTGGCATTGCAGGCCGGCCCCGAGGGCGCGCGCGCCATCTTGATTGCCGGTGCGCCGTTGAACGAGCCGATCGCACAGCACGGCCCGTTCGTGATGAACACGCGCCAAGAGCTGATGCAGGCCGTGGAAGATTTCCAGGCCGGGCGCCTGGCTTGAGGCCGCGGCGCGAAAGGCGTCACTCCACCTTCACGCCCTTCCAGAACGCCAGCCGGTCCTTGATGTTGGCCGCGGCTTCGCTGGGCTCGGGGTAGTACCAAACGGCATCGGGGTTCAACTCGCCGTTGACCAGCAGGCTGTGATAGCGCGCCTGGCCTTTCCAGGGGCAGCCGGTGCGGTGGTTGCTGAAGGCCAGGTACTCGGCCTTCACGCTGGCGCTCGGGAAGTAGTGGTTGCCCTCGACCACCACGGTGTCGTCGCTTTCGGCGATCACAACGCCGTTCCAGATGGCTTTCATGTGAAGCTCCTCAGTGCGCCGCGAGCTTAGGCGAAAAACGCCCGCAGGCACGAGCCAGCGGGCGGGCGAAGATGCCGGGGTGGCGGCGGCAGGAGGCAAGGGCGAAGCTGGATCAGGCGGGATGCGCGGCGGGTTGCTGGGCCATCTGCTGCGCGGCCGCGTGCTCCGCGCCGGCCAGCCCGTTCAGGCTGGCCAGGATGCTCAGCGTCACCATGGCGGCCAAGCCGAAGGCGGTGAACTTGGCGGCAACGCGTTGGGTGAAGGGGGTGTTGATGCTGCGCTCCTGAAGGGGGTGGCGGGGTGTTGATGAAGCGAACTCTAGAGATCACCCTGCGCCCCCGCCAGCGCCTTGCGACGAGCCGCCGCTTCGCGGCGATGAACTGCAACGTGTGCTGATCAGGCGTTCACAGCATCAGCTGATCAGGCGTTCACAGCCGCCGCTCAGGCGTTGACATTCACCACCACGCGGC
>JAYUQE010000135.1:0-4982 GCA_043756905.1 Burkholderiales bacterium
TGGCCTATGTGTTCAAGCGCGAGCTGCTGCTGATCCCGTTCTTCGGCTGGGCCATGGCACGCATGGACATGATCCACATCGACCGCAGCAAACGCGCCGAAGCCTGGAGCCGCGTCGCCTCGCAAGGCCAGCGCATCATGGGCAACGGTGGCTGGGTGATCATGTTCCCCGAAGGCACACGCATACCGCGTGGCAAAAAGGGCACGTATAAAAGCGGTGCCGCGCGGCTGGCCATTGCCACCGGCAAGCCCATCGTGCCCATTGCCGTGACGTCAGCCCGGTGCTGGCCGCGCAAGAGCTTCCTGCTGCGCCCGGGCATGATCGATATTTCCATCGGCCAACCGATCCCGTCACAAGGGCGGCAGCCCGACGAGCTGATGCGCGAGGTGGAAACCTGGATCGAAGCTGAAATGCGGCGCCTGGATCCGCTGGCCTACGCAGCCGCCCCGGCGGACGCAACTTGAGCGTTCAAGCGATGCCGCGCTTGACGCCCCCCACGGCGCCCAGCCCCGTGCAGGGTTCCTTGTTCGACGGTTGGGGCGACGACCCGCCCGCCGCACCCGCCCTGGCGTTCGCCAGCGCCGCCGCGGCGCCTTTGCCGGCCGCTGCGGCGGTGGCCACGCGCAGCGCTCCTGGCCTGCACCTGGCCGGGCAATGGGTAGCCTACGAGTTGCGCCGCAGCCGTCGGCGCAGCATTGGCTTCATGGTTGGGCCCAACGGCCTGAGCGTGAACGCACCGCGCTGGGTCAGCCTGGGTGAGATTGAAAGCGTCTTGCAGGCCAAGGCCAACTGGATCCAGCGCAAGCTCATGGAACAGCGCGAGCGCGCGCGCCGCGTGCACGCCGCGCGCGTGGACTGGCGCGACGGTGTGGGCATTCCCTTCCTGGGCGAAACCGTGATCGTGGTGCTGGATTCGCGCGTCAGTGGCGCGCAACTGCAAAGTGCCGCTGCCCTGCCCGGCGTGCCGCACCTCACCTTGCACCTGGGCTTGCCGCAGGCGGCGGCGCCCGAGCAGATCCGCGACGCCGTGCAAAGCTGGCTGCAACGCCAGGCGCGGCGTGTTTTCGAAGAACGCTGCGCGCTGTACGCGCCGCGCCTGGGCGTGCACATGAAGCGCCTGAGCCTGAGCTCGGCGGCCACGCGCTGGGGCAGCGCCAACGCCGACGGCTCGATCCGCCTGAACTGGCGGCTGGTGCACTTTCGCCTGCCCACCATCGACTATGTGGTGGCGCATGAACTGGCCCACCTGAAGGAGATGAACCACAGCCCGGCGTTCTGGGGCGTGGTGCGCTCGCTGGTGCCCGAATACGAAGCGGCGCGCAGCCATTTGCGCGACGCGGTGCTGCCGGTTCTGGATTGAGTTTTGTCGAGCCGTCTCCCCGCGAATGAGGGGTGTGGAATCATCATCCCAAAGAGGGATGTGCGGTACCCGGGGCCCCATGCACACTGCCCTGCAACGCTGTCAACAGCCGCTGCCGCGGCCACGCCGGCTGAACAGGGACCGCACAGGGCGCCGCCAGAGCGCCTGGCTCCGGGGCAGGGCAGCGCAAGCTGGCCCTTGCCTGGCGGGCGGCGCGCTCACGCCGGCCCCCGCGTCGCACATTCGCTGCCCCAATCCGAGCCGCTGGTGTTGAACCTAGAAACGGCAGTTGGACGCGCCCGAGTGGGCCGTGATACGGTGCGCTGGCAAGGCGCGACGACGCTGCGGGCTCATGCCCGCGAGGAGGAGTAACACCGCCAGCGCGCCGTAGCGCGGCTCAATCGGGCGTGTAGCGCTGCCACCCAAAGGGTGAAGGCTGTCGTGGTCACTAAAGCCAATGGTCATGCGGTGTTGCCCGCGGAGGTAAGCGGTCAACTGCTGTTTCTAGGTTGAACGGCTCCCGTATGCTTGCCATTCCCTTCGGCATCACGGGAACGACCATGAACTTGCCCGGCCTGGACTTCCAACTCGGCGAAGACATCAACGCCCTGCGCGACGCGGTGCGCGCCTTTTGCGATGAAGAAATCGCGCCGCGTGCCGCGCAGATCGATAAGAGCGACCAGTTCCCCATGGACCTGTGGCGCAAGCTCGGCGAGCTGGGCGTGTTGGGCATCACCGTGCCCGAGGCACAGGGCGGCGCCGGCATGGGCTACCTGGCGCATATGGTGGCCCTGGAAGAGATCAGTCGCGCTTCAGCCAGCGTGGGCCTGAGTTATGGCGCCCACAGCAACCTGTGCGTGAACCAGATCCGGCGCAACGGCAGCGCGGCGCAGCAGGCCAAGTACCTGCCCAAGCTGATCAGTGGTGAACATGTGGGCGCACTGGCCATGAGCGAAACCGGCGCGGGCTCTGACGTGTTGAGCATGAAGCTCAAGGCGCAAGACAAGGGCGGCTACTACCTGCTCAACGGCAACAAGATGTGGATCACCAACGGCCCCGATGCCGACACCCTGGTGGTCTACGCCAAGACCGATCCCGAGCTGGGCGCGCGCGGCGTCACGGCCTTTCTCATCGAAAAGGGTATGAAGGGCTTCTCCATAGCGCAAAAGCTCGACAAGCTGGGCATGCGCGGGTCGTCGACGGGCGAGCTGGTGTTTGCCGATGTCGAGGTGCCGGCAGCTAACGTTCTGGGTGACTTGAACGGCGGCGCGCGCGTGCTGATGAGCGGGCTGGACTATGAACGCGCCGTGCTGGCTGCCGGGCCGATCGGCATCATGCAAGCGGTGCTGGACAACGTGGTGCCCTATGTGCACGAGCGCAAGCAGTTTGGCCAGAGCATCGGCGAGTTCCAGCTCATCCAGGGCAAGCTGGCCGACATGTACACGGTGCTGCAAGCCGCCCGCGCCTACTGCTACACCGTGGGCAAGAACCTCGACGCGCTGGGCAGCCAGCATGTGCGCCAGGTGCGCAAGGACTGCGCATCGGTGATCCTGTGGTGCGCCGAGAAGGCCACCTGGATGGCCGGCGAAGGCATCCAGGTCTTCGGCGGCAACGGCTACATCAACGACTACCCGCTGGGCCGCCTGTGGCGCGATGCCAAGCTGTATGAGATTGGCGCCGGCACGAGCGAGATTCGGCGCATGCTGATCGGGCGCGAACTGTTTGCCGAAACGATGTGATGCCATGAACCCGGACCTGCTCGAACTCTTTGAACGCAACCGCCAGTGGGCCCAGGCCAAGCAGGCCAGTGAGCCCGGCTTTTTCACGCGCCTGGCCAAGCAGCAAAGCCCGCGCTACATGTGGATCGGTTGCGCCGACAGCCGTGTGCCGGCGAATGAAATCGTTGGGCTGGACCCGGGTGAGGTGTTCGTCCACCGCAACGTGGCCAACCTGGTGGTGCCCTCGGACTTGAACGCACTGTCGACCATCCAGTTCGCGGTGGAACACTTGAAGGTCCAGCACATCATGGTCGTCGGCCACTACGGCTGCGCCGGCGTGCGCGCTGCCCTGCACGGGTTGCGCATCGGCCTGGCCGACAACTGGCTGCGCCATTTGCAAGACGTTCGCCTGCGCCACCGCAAGCGCCTGGAACACCTGAGCCCCGAGCAGCAGGAAGACACGCTGTGCGAAATGAACGTCATTGAACAGGTGGGCAACGTGGCGTTGTCCACCGTGCTGCAAGACGCCTGGGCGCGCGGCCAGGCGGTGGCGGTGCACGGTTGCGTCTACGGCTTGAGCGACGGGCGGCTGAAGGACTTGCAAGTCACCATGGACAGTTCCGAAACGGTGGTGGATGTCTTCTCGCACGCCATCAAGCGCTACCCCCGCGTGGCCAAGCCCAGCGACGATTGAGATCGATGTTTCCCCACCGCCTGACCGACCCGCGCGCCTTCGATGTGGCGCAGGCCCTGCAAGACGGCTTCAACAAGCACTACCGCCTGTTCCGCGCCGCCAGTGCGGCGGCCAAGGCGCGCTTCGAGGCGGCCGATTGGCATGGCCAGCGCGACGCCCAGGCGCAGCGCATTGCCTACTACGACCAGCGGGTGCAGGAAAGCGCCGAGCGGCTGCAAACCGAGTTCGACGTGGCCACGCTGTCGATGGAAAGCTGGCAGCAGGTGAAGCTGCACTACATCGGTTTGCTGACCGACCATCACCAACCCGAGCTGGCCGAGACCTTCTTCAACTCCGTCACCGCCAAGCTGCTGCACCGCAGTTACTTCAAGAACGATTTCATCTTCGTGCGCCCGGCCCTCAGCACTGAGTACATCGAGAACGACGAACACGACACCACGCCCACCTACCGCTCTTACTACCCCGGGCGCGACACCATGAACGCCACGCTGCAACAGGTGTTGGCTGATTTCAAACTGCAACGCGAGTTCGAAGACCTGCCGCGCGATGTGAGTGAGGTGATTCGCGCGCTGTGCGAACACGTCAAGCTGCCGCTGGCGCAGTGGACACTGCGGGCCAACTTCCAGTTGCAGGTGCTGTCGAGCCTGTTCTACCGCAACAAGGGCGCGTACCTGGTGGGCAAGATCGTCAACGGCTTCACCGAGGTGCCGTTTGCCCTGGCCATCCTGCACACGCCGCAAGGGCAATTGCACATCGACGCGGCGCTGTTCCGCGAAGACGATTTGCTGATGTTGTTCAGCTTTGCGCGCGCCTACTTCATGGTCGACATGGAAATCCCCAGCGCCTGTGTGCAGTTCCTGCGCAGCCTGATGCCGCGCAAGCCGCGCGCCGAAATCTACAACGCGCTGGGCCTGCAAAAGCACGGCAAGAACCTGTTCTACCGCGACCTGCTTTACCACCTGCGTCATTCGAGCGACCGTTTTCGCATCGCGCCGGGCATCAAGGGCATGGTCATGCTGGTGTTCGACCTGCCGTCGTTCCCCTACGTCTTCAAGGTCATCAAGGATTTCTACCCACCGCAGAAAGACACCACGCGCGAGCAGATCAAGGGCAAGTACCTGCTGGTGAAACAACACGACCGTGTGGGCCGCATGGCCGATACGCTGGAGTACAGCGAAGTGGCTTTTCCGCGAAGCCGCTTTGATGACGG
>JAYUQE010000136.1:0-4982 GCA_043756905.1 Burkholderiales bacterium
TCTCGACGTCGACATGGTGGCGCATCGCGTCGCTGAGCGCGAAGATGTTGTCGGCCCGAACCGGCTCGGCGGGTGCCGCGAACAGATGGTCCGCAAACACACCGGCCGGTACCTGAACCACGGTGGGGTGGGTGGCACAGGCGCCTAGTGTCAGGCTGGCCAGGCTCGCCAGGCCCGCCAGAACCACCAGGCCGGCTCGGCACCACCGCGGGACCTTGCAGGTCAACACTCGCTTGCTCCTCGACGACGGCTCACTTTGAACTTGTTGCGCGCCCAACGCAAGTGCTGTTCAGCCGGGCGCCGCCAGCGCCCAGTGGCCGGGCGGCTGTTCGACGACGCGGCGCTCATCCCCCAATTTGCGCAGGTGCGCCAGCAGCGAACGCCGGGCCATGGCGTGCAGTGGCGCCGGCACGTCGGCGTAGACGCTGGACAGCAAGGCGTCGACCTCGGCAGCGTCTTGGCACACCAGCGCGGCCAGCACCTTGGCCTCGCGCCGGTGCCGGTGCTCGATGATGCGTTGCATCGCCAGCGCGGGCTCGGCCATCAGAAAGCCGTGGCCGGGGGCGAGCCAGTCCAGCGGCAGCGATTGCAGTTGCGCCAGCGAAACCAGGTAGGCACCCATGTCGCCGTCCGGCGGGTTGATGACCACGGTGGAGCCCTGCATCACATGGTCGCCCGTGAACAGCATGCGCTCCTCGTGCAGCCGGTAGCACAGGTGGTTGCCGGCGTGGCCCGGCGTGTGAATCACCTCGAACGTTGTGTCGCCCGGCAACGCGAACGTTTCGCCGCCGCGCAAGGCCACGTCGGGCGCGAAGCCGGTGTCCTGCCATTCCTGATGTTTTGGCGCCATGCCCAGCACCTGCGCGCCGGTGGCTGCGCGCATGGCCGCGGTGGCGGGGGAATGGTCCTTGTGCGTGTGGGTGACGAAAATCCAGCGCAGCGTGCCCGGCAGCGCGGCCAGCAGCGCCTGCACATGCGCCGCGTCATCCGGGCCGGGGTCGAGCAGCGCCCATTCGTTGCTTGGCCCGCCGCCGATGAAGTAGCTGTTGGTGCCCGGGCCGGTCATCATGCTGCCGTTGTTGGCGGTCACGCGCAGCACGCGGCTTGACAACGGCACCGGGTTGGCTGGCAGCAGCTCAGCGCGGAAGCGACCCGTGCCTTCAGCATCGATGTGGCCCAGCTCGGCCCAGGCGGGTTCGTCGGGCAGCACGGGGCGGATGCCCTTGGGCCCGGTGGCCAGGCGCGGCATGATGCAGTTCACCTCGGGCAAGGCGCCGGCAGCGCGCAGCGCGGTGTCGGCGTCGCCCTGGTTGCGCAGCCATTCAAAAGTCTTCAAGGTGGGCGGGGCCAGTTTCAATTCGGCACGCCGATCCAGCGCCTCTTCGGGCGTGACCCACAGTTGCTGCACCGTCTCGTGGTTGTCGTGGCTGGCAATTTGCTGCTCGGGCGCGCGGGCGATGAAAAAGCGCGTGTCGTAGCGCTTGGGCACGCCCGGCGGCGTGAGCCAGTGGCTGAAGTACAGCAGCGCATTCGGCGCGAGTTGCAACCCGGCCTGTTCGCACAACTGCGCCAGGCTGATCTCGCCGCGGTTCAGCGCCGCGCGCAGTTGCGCCAACTGACCATGGTGCCCGGCCGACATGGCGCCGCCGCCGTGGCCTTGCGCATACAACAAGCCGGCTTCTTCAAAACATTCGCGCAGCGCGGCCACATGAAAGTCCAGGCCGCCTTGCGCCACCTTCATGCGCCGGCTGGCCGCAGCATCGCTCAAGCCGCTGCAATGGGCGTGGGCCAGGCGATCGGCCTTGTCAAGCGCGCCACCCGGGAAGACGCAGGCGCCGGCGTGGATGTCGCCCGCGCGCGCATTGCGGCGCAGCAGCAGCACCTGCAGCGCATCCTGCTGGCGCAGCACCACCACGGTGGCGGCCTGGCGGATGACCGCGCCGGGCGTGGGTTGCCAGCGGGTGGCAAACGTGTCGCTCATGTCAATTCCTTTAGCGGGCGCCGTCAACGGGGCGTTGTGGCCAAGCGTGAAAGGCACAGCGTACCGCAGCCGCACCGGGTACGCTGCGCGCCGCAGCCGCGGCAGCGCCTGTTAGCCTGCGCCAACATACCCTGGAAAGCCCACGATGCCCGCATTCATCTCCCGCCTGGCCCTGACCCTGGCGCTGACCTTGCCCATTGCTGCCGCACAGGCCGCCGAAATCAACCTCTATGAACACGCCGAGTTCGACGGGCGCAGCATCGTGCTGCGCCAAACCACGGCCAACCTGAACCCGCTGAGCTTCAACGACCGCGTCTCCAGCGCCGTGGTGATTTCCGGGCGCTGGGAGTTGTGCAGCGAGGAAGGCCACAAGGGCCAGTGCATCGTGCTCACGCGCGGCCATTACCCGACGCTGGAGCGGCGCCTGAACGACCGCATTTCATCGGCGCGCGACCTGGACGCCACCGCGCCAGCCGCTGCCAACCCCACACCCGGCATGAGCCCCATCGTTGGCGGCCAGCCGGCCCGCGCACTGCTGTACCGCGAAGAAGGCGGGCAAGGCGCGCCGCTGGTGTTGAACACACCGGCGCCCGACCTGGCCATGCTCGACCATGACGAGATCACGCAATCGCTGCAACTCGAAGGCACGGCTTGGGAGCTGTGCCCCGACGCCGGTTACCGCGGCCAGTGCAAAGTGGTGCAGCCGGGGCGTTATCCCTCGCTGCGTGGCCTGGGGATGTTCATGACGCTGTCGTCACTGCGCCCGGTGTTGCCGGGCGCGCCGGGCAGCACCGCGGCACCCGGCGCCCTGCCCGGCCCACCAGCGCCGCCGCGCGGTGGCATCGAGCTGTATGCCGAGCCGCACTTCGCCGGGCGCAACCTGCTGCTGCAACGCGACACGCCCAACCTGCGCGAGGTGGACTTCAACGACCGCATCGGCGCGCTGGTGATCAACACCGGCCGCTGGGAGCTGTGCACCGACTCCGGCTACCGCGGCCGCTGCACCGTGCTCGGTCCGGGCCGCTACCCGCAACTGGGCGACCTGAGCGGCAAGATTTCTTCCCTGCGCCTGCTCGGCGCCCACCACTGAAAGCCCGCATGCACATCGGCATGATCGGCCTGGGCCGCATGGGTGCGGCCATGGCCCAGCGCCTGGCCCGCAGCGGCCACACCCTGCACGGCTTCGACGCCAGCGCGGCCGCGCGCGATGCGGCAAGGCAACAAGGCATCACCCCGCACGACAGCCTGGCTGCGCTGGTGCAAGCCCTGCCCGCGCCGCGCACGCTGTGGTTGATGGTGCCGGCCGGCGCCGCAGTCGATGCCACGCTCGACGCCCTGCTGCCGCTGCTGGCCGCGGGCGACACGGTGGTCGATGGCGGCAACTCGTTCTACCAAGACACGCAGCGCCGCCATGCACGCCTGTTAACGTTTCAAATGGACTACATCGACTGCGGCACCAGCGGCGGCGTGTGGGGCCTGGAAAACGGCTACAGCCTGATGATCGGCGGCAGCGCGGCAGCGGTGCAACGCCTGCGCCCGGCGTTTGAAGCGCTGGCACCCACGCCCACCAGCGGCTGGGGCCATGTCGGCGCCAGCGGCGCCGGCCACTTTGTGAAGATGGTGCACAACGGCATCGAATACGGCCTGATGCAGGCCTTCGGCGAAGGTTTTGCGGTGCTGGAGAAGAAGGCCGAATTCGATTTGGATTTGACCCAGGTGTCGCAGATCTGGCAGCACGGCAGCGTGGTGCGTTCGTGGTTGCTTGACCTGTGCGCCGCGGCGCTGAAAGACAACCCGCACCTGGCCGGCATCGCCCCTTACGTGGCCGATTCCGGCGCCGGGCGCTGGACGGTGGCCGAAGCGATCAACCTGAACGTGGCCGCGCCGGTGATCACCGCTTCACTGCTTGCGCGCATGGCCTCGCGCGATGACGATTCGTTTTCCGACAAGCTGCTGGCCGCCATGCGCAACCAGTTTGGCGGGCACGAGATCAAGAAGGTTTGATCTTGCGCGGCGCGGCTGCGTTCGAGCGGGATCAGGCCGGCGGGGCGTGCTGCTACGCTCATATCACCCGTCGTCGGCCTGGCGGCCTCCTGCTCCTTCTTTACTTCGCTACGCAGCACACCCCACCGTCCTGATCCTTCGGCAGCGGCTCTTCTCGAACGTTACCCCAGCCACCTTGGGTGCCGGCCGGGGGAGTGAGCCCGGACACAAACAGTCCAGTGGACTGTTTGTGCCTGGCGAACGCCCAGGGCCACTGGCCCTGGGCACGAGCGTAGCCGGCCACCCGACGCCCTCGGCTCGCGCCGCCAATCGCACAGGGCGCGGCGCTTGAAGAGCCTGGGCGTCGATACGCTCCTGATCTTGGAACGCGAACGATTGCCCGGCTAAGAACGCAGCCGCATCCGCCCCGGCAGCGGCACCGCGCGGCGCAGCACTTCTTCGCCCAGCCACTGTGCCGACACCTGCGCCCGCTTGGCCACCAGGCCCAGGGGCAACTGTTGGTAGTCGTCGTTGAAGACTTCAAAGCTGAAGTCGCCGCGGTAGCCCAGCGCCACCAGGCGCATCACCAGCTCGGCCACCTGCTTGCTGTGCACGCCTTCGCCGGGGAAGACGCGGAAGTGCCGTGCCGTGGTCATGCGCTCTTCGAAGCTGCGCGCTTCCTGCCACATGAAATCAGCCAGTTGCACCAGGAAGATCTTGGCCGGGTCGAGCAAGTCGATCTCGTCGAGCGCGGTCTTGCTGGCCACGAGGTGGAACGAATCCAGCCCCAAGCCCAGGTTGGGCATGTCGGCGCGGCAGATCACGTCCCATGCGGCGGTGAATTCATTGATCGTGCGGCCCCAGCTCAGCGCCTCGTACGCCACCTTCAGGCCCAGCGGCACGGCCAACATGGCCAGCTTGCGCAAGTCGCGCGCCAAGGCGTCGGGCTCCTGGCTGGCGTGCTGGCTGGTGGAGGAGCACACCAGCAGCAGCGGCGCGCCAACGGCTTGCGCCATTT
>JAYUQE010000137.1:0-1950 GCA_043756905.1 Burkholderiales bacterium
ATCAACCCGCACATCGACGAGTGGGAAAAGGCTGAAATCTTCCCGGCCAAGGAACTGTTTCGCAAGATGGGCAAGCTGGGCTTTCTGGGCATCAACAAGCCCGTGGCCTTTGGCGGCCAGGGGCTGGACTATTCCTATGCCAGTGCCTTTGCTGAATCGTTAAGCGCCATTCGCTGCGGCGGCGTGCCCATGGCCATCGGCGTGCAAACCGACATGGCCACCCCGGCCCTGGCGCGCTTTGGCTCTGATGAAGTGCGCCAGGAGTTCCTGGCCCCTTCGATCAGCGGTGAATACGTGGCCTGCCTGGGCGTGAGCGAAGTCGGCGCAGGCTCTGACGTGGCCAGCATCAAGACCCATGCACGCAAGGACGGTGCTGACTACGTCATCAACGGCGGCAAGATGTGGACCACCAACGGCACCCAGGCCGATTGGTGCTGCGTGCTGGCCAACACCAGTGAAGGCACCGGCCACCGCAACAAGACGCTGATCTGCGTGCCGATGAACACGCCGGGCGTGGAGGTGGCGCGCAAGCTGAAGAAGGCCGGCATGAATGCGTCGGACACGGCGCAACTGCACTTCAACGACGTGCGCGTGCCGCAGCGCTTTCGCATCGGCGAAGAAGGCATGGGCTTCACCTACCAGATGCAGCAGTTTCAAGAGGAACGCTTGTGGGCCGGCGCCGGCTGGCAAAAGAGCAAGCACATCATTCAGGAAACGATTGACTATTTGCGCGAGCGCCAGGCCTTCGGCAAGCCGTTGTTGGAACAGCAAACCATCTACTACAAGCTGGCCGAATTGCAGACTGAAGTGGAAGCCGTGGGCGCCCTGTTCCACAAGGCCGTGGCGCTGTACGTGGCCGGCCACGACGTGACGCAACTGGCCAGCATGGTCAAGCTGAAGGGCGCGCGCACGGCCTGCGAAGTGGCGGACTGGTGCGTGCAGTTCTGGGGCGGCATGGGCTACATCGAAGAAACCCGCGTCAACCGCTTCTGGCGCGACAGCCGCCTGGGCCGCATCGGCGGCGGCGCTGATGAAGTGATGATGAGCATCATCGCCAAGACCATGGGTATCTTTCCGCGGCAAGGCTGATGTTCGACACGCTGTTGATTGCCAATCGAGGCGAGATTGCTTGCCGCGTACTGCGAACGGCGCGCGCCATGGGCCTGCGCACCGTGGCGGTGTATTCGCAAGCTGACTCGCAGGCACGCCATGTGAGCCTGGCCGACACGGCCGTGTGCCTGGGTGCGGCCCCGGCACGCGACAGTTATCTGAACATCGAGCGCGTGATCGCCGCTGCGCAGGCCAGCGGCGCGCAGGCCATCCACCCCGGCTACGGCTTTCTGTCTGAAAACGCTGCGTTCGCCCGGGCTTGTGGCGCGGCGGGCCTGGTCTTCGTGGGCCCTTCGCCCGAAGCCATCGAGGCACTGGGCAACAAAGCCCGCGCCAAACAGCTTGCTGCACAGGCCGGTGTGCCCTGCCTGCCCGGCTATGCGGGTGCGGATCAGTCTTTGGATACGCTGGTGCGGCAAGCCCAGCGCATTGGCGCGCCGGTGATGATCAAGGCCGCGGCCGGTGGTGGCGGACGCGGCATGCGGCGCTGCGACAACGTTTCAGATGAGCCTGCGCTGCGCGGCCTGCTGCAAGCGGCCGCGGCCGAGGCGCTGTCTTCCTTTGGCAGCGCCGAGCTGCTGCTGGAACGCCTGGTTGAACAAGCGCGCCATGTGGAGATTCAGGTTTTTGGCGATGCGCAGGGCAACGCCGTTCACCTGGGCGAGCGCGATTGCTCCACCCAGCGGCGGCACCAAAAGATCCTGGAAGAAGCCCCCGCACCCGGGTTAACGAATGAATTGCGCCAACGCATGGGCCAGGCCGCCGTGAAGCTGGTGCGCGCCGCGCAGTACGTGGGCGCGGGCACGGTGGAGTTCCTGCTCGGCGCCGATGGCGAATTTC
>JAYUQE010000138.1:0-14469 GCA_043756905.1 Burkholderiales bacterium
CGAGCCCACCGCCGGCATGGGCGCGGCCGAGCGCCACGCGCTGATGGCGCTGACCAAGCGCCTGGCGCACGAGCAGCACCTGGCCGTGCTGTTCACCGAGCACAGCATGGACGTGGTGTTTGCACATGCCGACAGGCTGCTGGTGCTGTCGCGCGGCGAGCTCATCGCCCAGGGCCCGCCGGCCGTGGTGCGGCAAGACGCCAAGGTGCGCGAGGTGTACTTCGGCATGGGGACGACCTTTCATGCCTGACGCCATGTTGGACGTGCAAGGCCTGTGCGCCTGGTATGGCAAAGCACAGATCCTGCGTGATCTCGACTTGAGCGTGGCCGGCGGCGAATGCGTGGCCCTGATGGGCCGCAACGGTGCCGGCAAGTCCACCACCATGAAGGCGTTGATGGGCCTGGTGGCGCTGCGCAGCGGGCGCGTGCAGTTCCGTGGCCATGAGGTGGCCAACTGGCCCACGCACCGCATCGCCCGCGCCGGCCTGGGTTGGGTGCCAGAAGACCGGCGCATCTTCACCGAGCTGACGGTTCGAGAGAACTTGAGCGTAGCGCGCCGGCCCAAGCGCGACGGCGCGCCGTTCTGGGACGAAGCCGCGGTGTTCGAGCTCTTCCCCAACCTGGCCGGCATGGCCACGCGCAGCGCCGCGCGCATGAGCGGGGGCGAGCAGCAGATGCTGACCATTGCGCGCACCTTGATGGGCCAGCCCTGTTTGCTGCTGCTCGACGAACCCAGCGAAGGCGTGGCCCCGCTGATCGTTGAGCAACTGGCCCACACCATCAACCGCCTCAAGGCGCAGGGGCTGGGGGTGCTGCTGAGCGAACAGAACATCCACTTCGCCCGCCTGGTGAGCGAACGCGCCGTGGTGCTGGAAAAAGGCGAGCTGCGCTGGGACGGCACGATGGCGGGCTTGATGGAGGATGAAGCGGTGCAACGAGATTTCTTAAGCCTATGAGCATCGCCGGCATTGATGTAGGCGGCACCTTCACGGATCTGATCTGGTTCGATGCATTAACGAATGAATTGCGCCTGGCCAAGGTGACCACCACGCCCGAGAACCAGGCGCTGGGCGTGCTGGCGGCACTGGCAGCGGCCAAGGTGGATGTGAGCGCGCTCGAAGCCATCGTCCACGGCACCACCACCACCACGAATGCAATGCTCGAACGCAAGATCGCGCCGGTGGGCCTGATCACCACGCGCGGCTTTCGTGATGTGCTCGAACTCGGCCGCCGCACCCGGCCTACGCCCTATGGCCTGAAGGGCCGCTTCACGCCGCTGGTGCCGCGCCACCTGCGCCTGGAAGTGGACGAGCGCATGGATGCGCAGGGCAACGTGCTCACGCCGCTGAACGAAGACCAACTGCGCGCCGCCGTGGCCACGTTGTTGCAGCGCGGCGCCGAAAGCGTGGTCATCCACTTCCTGCACAGCTACCTCAACGCGGCGCATGAGCAGCAGGCCGCGCAGGTGGTGCGCGCGCTGTGGCCCAACCCGTTCGTCACGGTGGGCCATGAAGTGGTGGCCGAACACCGCGAGTACGAGCGCGGCGTCACCGCCGCGGTGAACGCCGCGGTGCAGCCCGTGCTGCACCGTTACCTCGAACGTTTGCGCAGCGAACTGGCCGCGCAGGGCTTCACGCGCGAGCTGCTGGTGATGCAGGGCAACGGCGGCACGGTGGCCAGCGCGCTGGTGGCGCAAGCGGCGGTGAACACGGTGATGTCCGGCCCGGCCTCGGGCGTGGTGGCCGCCGCGGCCACCGCGGCGCAGGCCGGTGTGGGCTTCACCAACCTGGTGACCTACGACATGGGCGGCACCAGCACCGACGTGGCCCTGGTGCTGAACGGCCGGCCCACGGTGAGCAGCGAACTCGAACTCGAATACGCCATGCCGATTCATGTGCCCATGGTGGATGTGCACACCATCGGCGCGGGCGGCGGTTCGCTGGCCACGGTGGACGCCGCCGGCATGCTGCGCGTGGGCCCGCACAGCGCCGGTGCGCAGCCCGGGCCGGTGGGCTATGGCCGCGGCGGCACTCGGCCCACCATCACCGACGCCAACCTGGTGTTGGGCCGGCTGGATCCATCGCGTTTGCTGGCCGTGCCGCACCCGGTGGCATTGGCCACGCTGCATGAAGCGCTGCTGGAACATGTGGGCCGGCCCTTGGGGCTGAGCGCCGTGCAGAGTGCCGCGGCGGTGCTGCGCGTGGCGAACGACAAGATGGCCGGCGCGATCCGCATGGTCAGCCTGGCCCGCGGCCACGACCCGCGTGACTTTGCCCTGTTCGCCTTTGGCGGTGCCGGCCCCTTGCATGCCTGCGCGCTGGCGCGCGAACTGGGCATTCCCAAGGTGCTGATTCCGGCCCGCCCGGGCCTGACCAACGCCCTGGGCTGCGTGCTGGCCGATCTGCGGCACGATTTCGTCACCGCCCTCAACGTTTCACTTGACTTGCTGCCCGAAGGCCGCCTGGCCGCGGTGCTGCACCAACAGGTGGCCAGCGGCCGCGCACTGATCGAGCGCGAACAGGTCAGCGTGCAGGCCGTGCACGCGCTGCACCGCGCCGATATGCAGTTCCAGGGCCAGAGCCATGTGCTGGCCGTGGCCCTGGACGACCCGCAGCTCAGCGTGGCCGCGCTGCGCACCAAGTTCGAGGCCGCCTACTGGCAGCGCTTTGGTGTGGCCCTGCCCGAAATCCGCCCCGTGCTGGTCAACCTGCACACGGCCGTGATCGGCCAGCGCGCGGCCATGCCCCTGGGGCCACTGCTGCCGGCCCTGCCCGGCGCCACGCTGGCCGGTGCGCAACGCGCGCTGCGGCCGGTGTGGTTTGAAGGCGGCTGGCTTGACACGCCCGTGTTCAACCGCGAGATGCTGCCGCGCAATGCCCGCATCGACGGCCCGGCGATCATCGAGCAGTTGGACTGCACCAGTGTGCTTGAACCCGGCAACCAGGCCCGGGTGGACGAGTTGGGCAACCTGATCGTGGCCGTGTGAAGGCCTTGAAGCGTTGAACCCACGCTTCAGCGCAGGCGCAGCAGCATGCGCCGCGCCGCGAGGCGGCCGTCGTAGTACGCGGGCACGAGTTGGGTTTCAGTGAAGCCCAGCCGTTGATAGAAGGCCAGGGCCGGCGCGTTGTCGGCGCGCAGTTCAAGCGCGATCAGCTCCATGCCGGCCACCCGGGCCGATTCGATCAGCCACTGCATCAGGCGCCGGCCGATCTGCCGCCGCTGCTGCGCCGCTCGCACGCACAGCAGCGACAGGTGCGCGTGCTCGGCGCCAAACTGCATCACGGCAAAGCCCTGAACGGCCGCGGCGTCGTGGGCCACCAGCACCGTGGTCTCGGCGTCAGCGATCAGCGCGGCCATGCGCCGTGGCGTGTAGCGCCAGCCTAAGCCGGCCTCGATCAATTGGCGCGACATGTCGGCCATCACCGCGGCCTCGGCCAGGTGGGCCGGGCGCAGCGTCGTGGGGCAAGCGTGTTGCACGATTCACCAATGTTTGATCAATGACATGCCGCGCGTGGCGCGCACACCCGAGTGTGCGCTGTCGCACAGACGCTGTGCCGCGTGCTGCATAGCCTGACATGCAGTGTCGCAGTTCGTCTGTGCTTCGCGCCTGCGTCTTTCAAACCTGACAGGAGAACAGCATGACCCTTCGCACCCCCCTGCTCGCTGCCATAACGGCCATTGCCTTGCTCAGCACCGCCGGCTGCGCGGTCACGCGCGGCCAGGAAACCGTTGGCGCCTACATCGACGACGCCACCATCTCCACTCAGATCAAGGGCCGCTTTGTCGAGAACACCGCCGTTGATGCCGCCAGCATCAAGGTCGAAACCCTCAACGGCACGGTGCTGCTGACCGGGTTCGCCAAGAACGCGGCCGAGAAGACCACCGCCGAGACGATTGCGCGCGGCGTCAACGGCGTAAAGTCGGTGCGTAACGACATCGCCGTGCGGCCGTGATTCATCCCTGATCTGTAGCACTGCTGGCGTCCATCCACCCGCTCGTGAAGGAAACAACATGAACTCGAACCGGATCGTGGCCCTGGTGCTGATTGCCGTGGGCGTGCTGGCGCTGGCCTACGGTGGCTTCAGCTACAACAAGGAAACCGTCGGCGCCAAGCTCGGGCCGATCGAGCTGAAGGTGACGGAGAAGAAGACCATCAACGTGCCGATGTGGGCCGGTGTCGGCGCCATCGTGGCCGGCGGCTTGCTGCTGGTGCTGGGCGGGCGCAAGAGTTAACCGGGTCGTGCACACGCGGCGCAGCGCCTTCACCGCAGTGACCACGGCGGCCCGGTGACGGCGCCGCACGAGCACGAGCCCACGCTGCTGGAACAGCGCAGCCTGGTTGCGCTGCTGGTGGCGGTGTCGCTGGCACTGGTGTGGATCCTGCTGCCGTTTTACGGCACGATCCTGTGGGGCGTCGTCATTGCGCTGCTGTTCGCGCCGCTGTTTCGCTGGCTGCTGCCACGCATGAAGCGGCGGCGCACCTGGGCCGCATTGCTCACGCTGCTGGTGGTGCTGCTGGCGGTGATCCTGCCCTTGGCGCTGGTCACCGTGGCGCTGGCGCGCCAGGCCAGCGGCGTGGTGGAGCAGTTGCAATCGGGGCAGATGAATCCCACACAGTACTTTCGCAGCGTGTTCGACGCGCTGCCGGGTTGGGTCACGGCCTGGCTCGACCGCTTCGGCCTGGTCGACTTCAACACCTTGCAGCGGCGGCTGACGGCGGAGCTGGCGCAGGGCAGCCAGTTCATCGCCACGCAGGCCCTGGGCATCGGCCAGAACACGTTCGAATTCTTCGTCCATCTGTTCATCACGCTGTACCTGGCGTTCTTCCTGATCCGCGACGGCGACGGCTTGGGGCGCGCGCTGCACCGCGCGATCCCGCTGGCGCCGGCGCACAAGCGTGAGTTGATTGACAAGTTCACCGTGGTGATCCGCGCCACCGTCAAAGGCAACCTGGTGGTGGCGGCGCTGCAGGGGCTGCTGGGCGGCGTGGCGTTCTGGTTTCTGGGCGTCAACGGCGCGCTGCTGTGGGCGGTGTTGATGGCCTTTCTTTCGCTGCTGCCGGCGGTGGGCGCGGCATTGGTGTGGGTGCCGGTGGCCGCCTACTTTTTGCTCACCGGCGCGCTGTGGCAAGGCCTGGCGCTGGTGGCCTGGGGCGTGCTGGTGATCGGGCTGGTCGACAACCTGCTGCGCCCCATGCTGGTGGGCAAGGACACCCGGCTGCCCGACTACGTGGTGCTGACCTCCACGCTGGGCGGCATGGCCGTGTTCGGCATCAACGGCTTCGTGCTCGGCCCGGCCATCGCGGCCATGTTCATCGCCGTGTGGCACATCTACACCGGCACGCGCGAGCAGGTTTGACAGGGCGGGACGGGCCGGTCTGCACTACGGCCAGCGCCAGTCGCGCACCTCGGGCAGGTCGTCACCGTGCAGGGCGATGTAGGCCTTGTGGCGTTCGATGCGCGCGGCATGGCGCGCGCGTGCCGCCGGCATCCCGCCGGCCAGGCGCGCAATGCGGCTGATGGCATCCAGCTCCAGTTGATAACGATCCAGGTTATTCAACACCACCATGTCGAACGGCGTGGTGGTGGTGCCTTCCTCGCGGTAGCCGCGGACGTGGAAGTTGACGTGGTTGCGCCGCCGATAAACCAGCTTGTGGATGATGGCCGGGTAGCCGTGGAAGGCAAAGATCACCGGCGTGTCGGTGCCGAAGAGCTGGTCAAACTCCTCGTCGCTCAGGCCGTTGGGGTGCTCTGACGGCGGCTGCAAGACCAGCAGGTTGACGACATTGACCACGCGAATGCGAATGTCGGCCACCGCGGCGCGCAGCAGGGTGACGGCGGCCAGCGTCTCCAGCGTGGGCACGTCGCCGGCGCAGGCCAGCACCACATCGGGCCGCGCGCCGCCTTGGGTGCTGGCCCATTCCCAGGTGCCCGCGCCCACGGCGCAATGGCGCACGGCGGCGTCCATGCCCAGCCACTGCGGCGCCGGCTGCTTGCCGGCAATGATCAGGTTCACATGGTTGCGGCTGCGCAGGCAGTGCTCGGCCACGCAGAGCAGGGTGTTGGCGTCGGGCGGCAGGTAGATGCGCACCACGTCGGCCTTCTTGTTGGCCACATGGTCGATGAAGCCGGGGTCTTGATGGGAAAAGCCGTTGTGGTCTTGCCGCCAGACATGCGAGGTGAGCAGGATGTTGAGCGACGCGATCGGCGCGCGCCAGGCGATCTGGTTGCACACCTTGAGCCACTTGGCATGCTGGTTGAACATTGAGCCGATGATGTGGATGAAGGCTTCGTAGCACGAGAACAGGCCGTGCCGCCCGGTGAGCAAATAACCTTCGAGCCAACCTTCGCACAGGTGCTCGCTCAGCACTTCGAGCACGCGGCCGTCGGCACTCAGGTGGTTGTCGCCGTCCTGCACACCGTCGAGCCAGCGTTTGGCGGTGACCTCGAACACCGCGTCCAGGCGGTTCGATGCGGTTTCGTCAGGCCCGAAGAGCAGGAAGTTGGCCGCCGCCTGGTTGAGGCTCATCACGTCGCGCAAAAACGTGCCGAGCACGCGCGTGGCCTCGGCGTTCACCGCGCCGGGCGCGGGCACGGCGACGGCGTGATCAGCGCAGCGCGGCAAGGCCAGCGGGCGCAACAAGGTGCCGCCGTTGGCATGCGGGTTGCAACCCATGCGGCGCTGGCCGCTCGGTGCCAGGGCCGCCAGTTCGTCGAGCAGCGTGCCGTGTTCGTCGAACAATTCCTGCGGCCGGTAGCTGCGCAACCAGTCTTCGAGTTGCTGCACTTGCTCCAGCGTCTTGAATTCGGCCAGCGGCACCTGGTGCGAACGCCAACTGCCTTCAACCGCCTGGCCGGCCACGAACTTCGGCCCGGTCCAGCCCTTGGGCGTGCGCAACACGATCATCGGCCAGCGCGCGCGGTTGGGCGGCTGGCCCGGCGCACAGGACCGCGCCTCGAACTGGATGTGGTGGATTTGCGCCAACGCATCATCGAGCGCAGCGGCCAGCGCCTGGTGCACCCGCGGCGGGTCGTCACCCTCGACGAAGTACGGCTCGTGGCCGCAGCCACGCATCAGGTCGCGCAATTCTTCCTGGCTGATGCGTGCCAGCACGGTGGGGTTGGCGATCTTGTAGCCGTTCAGGTGCAGGATCGGCAGCACCGCGCCGTCGCACGCCGGGTTCAGGAACTTGTTCGAATGCCAGCTTGCCGCCAGCGCGCCGGTTTCGGCTTCACCGTCGCCAATGATGCAGGCCACGATCAAGCCGGGGTTGTCGAACGCGGCGCCATAGGCATGGGCCAGTGAATAGCCGAGTTCGCCGCCTTCGTGAATCGAGCCTGGCACGTCGGCCGAGACATGGCTGGGCACGCCCTGCGGCCACGAGAACTGGCGGCACAACTGCTGCAGGCCATGGCGGTTGCGTTCGATGGCCGGGTAGTGCTCGCTGTACGAACCTTCGAGGTAACTGTGTGCCACGATGCCCGGCCCGCCATGGCCGGGGCCGACGATGAGCAGCATGCTCAGTTCGTTGTCCTTGATCAGCCGGTTCAGGTGCACGTAGATGAAGTTCAGCCCCGGCGTGGTGCCCCAGTGCCCCAGCAGCCGCGGCTTGATGTGCGCCGGGGCCAGCGGCACTTCGAGCAGCGCGTTGTCTTGCAGGTAGATCTGGCCCACCGACAGGTAGTTGGCCGCGCGCCAGTAGGCGTGCATTCGGCGCAAGGTGTCGGGGTTCAGCGGCGCTTGCATGGCCGGCTCCAAATTTTGGGTTTATCGGGCGCCGCCCGGGTGCTGCCGGTGAGGCCAGCGAGCGGGCTACTTCTTGCGCTCCTTGCCGGCGTCACCGCCATCGTCGCGGCCCTGGCCGTGGCCGCGGCCTCTGTCCCTGTCTTTGTCCCTGTCTTTGTCCTTGTCATGGCCTTTGGCCCGGCCCGGGTTGTCGTCACGCCCGTGGCCCGGTGGCTGGTGCGGCGCGGGGGGGCCGGCACGCACATCGCGCACTTCGCGCGGCGGCGGTGCCTGGCGTGGCGGCGGCAGGGCAGCGCGCGGCGGCCCGTACTGCGGCTCGTGCTGGCGCACGCTGCCGTCGCGCGGCTGGTAGCGGTAGTGGCGGCCCTGCAAGTCGCGCTGTTGTTCGGCCTGCGGGTAGCGCTCGCCCGAATATTGCCGCTGATAGGTGGGCAGGGGTGCCGGCGCGGGCACATTGCGCCGATCCCAACGGTCCCAGCCCCGGCGCTGGCGCGACCAGTCATCGCCCCAGTGCTCGCCCCAGCGCGGCGGCGCCGCGGCCTGCCAGCCACGGAAGTAAGGCGGTGGGTCGCGGTAGTAGCGCACCGGGATGCGCAGCACGTACAGCGGCACGGTGTGCGGCGGCACGGCGTACCACGGGCCGTCGTACCAGGCGCTGGAATACCAGTCGTCGGCTTGGAAGACCCAGTAGCGGCCGTCGTAGAAAAAGTAGTTCGACTGCAAGGCCGGGGCGTAATAAACGGGGTAGTTGGGCACGCGCACGAACTGCGGATACGCCGGCAGGTTGATGCCGATGCTCACGCCGGGCAAGGCCACGCCGATGCTGACTTGCGCGCCGCTGGCGCCGCCCCACGACAGGGCCAGTGCCAGCGCGCATGCCAGCGCGAGAGCGGCATGACGCAGCGGGTGCAGCGGGTGCAGCGGGTGCAGGAAAGTGGCCATGGCCGATGGTGGTTCGCCAGGGTCGCCGCGGTCTGTGCGCTGGCGCACGCAGGCTCAGCGCGCGCCTGGGGTGTCGCCAGCGTCAAACACCAGGCTGAAGCTCAACGCGATGAACACACCCAGGCACAGCGCGGCCAGCACGTCCGACGGCCAATGCACGCCCAGCACCAGGCGCGACATTCCCACCAGCCCGGCCCACAGCAGCGCCACGGCCACCGCCGCGCGCGCACTGCCCGGCCACACCCGCGCCACGCACAGCGCGGCGGCGGTGGCGAAGGCCGCGCTGGCCAGCGTGTGGCCGCTCGGGAAGCTCGACCCCCAATACCACTGCGTCGCCCACAGCGCGGGCCGCTCGCGCATGACCAGCGCCTTGAGCACGTAGATCAGCAAGGTGGCGCTGAGCATCGTGGCAGCCAGCAGCCAGGCCTCGCGCGCTCGCTTGGCCAGGGCCAGCGCCACCACCCCGGCCAGGGTGGCGGGCAACAAAAAGGTCGCCGCGCCGCTTTGCGTGAGCACGCTGAAAAAGCCGTTCAGGGCCGGCGGCACCAGGCCGCGCACGAACCACAGCAGGGCTGTGTCAACCGGCCCGGACTCCTGGCTCAGCACGTCTTCGATCAGCTTGATGGCGGTCATCGCCAGCACCAGCGCGCCCAGCACGCTCAGGCGTCGGCGCGTGAGTTGCGCCGCCCAACCGGGTTGGCGCCGGCGCGCATAGGCACCGAGCAGGCGCCAGGCGCCGTAGGTGAAGAAGGCCAGCTTGGCCAGGTCGGCCAAGACTTCCAGCCACAGCGGCCAGCGGCTCACGCCTGAGCCGCCACCGCGCGCTGCCCTCGTTGGCCCTGAACCTCAGGCGCGTGGCCGCAGGCGAAACCGGTCAGCCGAAGAAGAAGTAGGCAATCACCAAAATAATGGCCGGCACACCCAGCACCCAGCCGATCAAATACTTGCCCATGACTCACTCCAAAGGTTATGAGCCGCCAGCGTAGAGGCAACGCTACGCGCTGTCGCGCGGCCTGCGCCGGGCGCAGGTGTAGGACGAGCGCGCGTCGTGGCGCCGGCCGCTGGGCGTTCACGCCACCAGCACAAAGTCGATGAAGCCGCGCTCCACGTCGGTGGCCACCAGCTCCACTTGCACGCGCTGGCCGATGTCGAGTTCGTCCACGCGCCCATCGAGCTTGCCTTCAACCGGCGGGGCGAAGGTGCGCACCCAGGTGTTGCCCTTGGAGTGGCCGGTGACGATGGCGTCATAGCGCTGGCCGATGTGCGCTTCAAGCAGCAAGGCCGCTTCGCATTTGCGCAGCTTGCGCTCGACCTTTTGCGCCGCGTCTTCCTGCGCGCTGCAATGCGCGGCCAGCTCGGCCAGCTCGGCGGCGCTGTAGGGCGGCGCGCTGCCGGCTAACACGGCCTTGAGCAGGCGCGAAGTGATCAGGTCCGGGAAGCGCCGGTTCGGTGCCGTGGAGTGGGTGTAGTCACGCAGCGCCAGGCCGAAGTGGCCCACCCGTGCGGCGCCGGGTTGCTCGACCACATATTCGCCCGCACCCATCAGCTTGACGATGACCAGCGACAAGTCCGCAAAGCGCAGCGGGTCGGCCTGGCGGCGCTTGGCCAGGAAGGCTTCGAGCGCGCGCGAGTCGGGCTGGCCGGGCAAGACCTCGCCATATTTGCCGGCCACCTCGACGATGCGCTGCCAGCGTTCGGGCGAGCGCACCACGCGGCGCAGCGATGTGGCGCCATGCTCGGCCAGGAAGCGCGCGGTGGCCTGGTTGGTGGCGATCATGAATTCCTGGATCAACTGGCGCGCACGGTTTTGCACCTGCTGGCGAATTTCAATCACGCGCTCGCCCTCGTACACCGCGCGCGGCTGCAGGGTCTCGAATTCGAGCGCGCCTTCAGCACGGCGGCGCGCACGAAGCCGCTGCGCCACTTCGTCCTGGCTGCGCAGTTGCTGCTCCAGCCCCGGCACCGCGGCGGCGGCCGCCGGCAGCGCCGCGCCACCGTCGAGCCACGCCGACAGCGCGTCATACGCCAGCTTGGCCTTGCTGTGCACCCGCGCGCGCTGCACCGTGGCGTGCGTGAGCGTGGCGTCGGCGGCGATGGTCAGGGTGGTGACGACGGCCAGCCGCTGCTGCCCGGGGTTGAGCGAAGTCAGGTCGGTGGACAAGCGCTCGGGCAGCATCGGGAAGATGCGCGCGGCGGTGTAGACGCTGGTGGTGTTGTGGCGCGCATGGTCGTCGATCGGCGTGCCCTGGGCCACCAGCACGTCCACATCAGCCACGGCCACAAAGACCCGCACCACGCCGCCGGGCAGTGGCTCGCAGGCGGTGAGCTGGTCGAGGTCGCGCGAGTCGTCGTTGTCGATCGAACACCAGGGCAACGCGGTCAGGTCGGCCACGCCGGCGCCGCGCGGCGTCGGCGTAGCAGGGCCGTCCAGGTCGGCCAGTTGCTGCGCCACGGCGGCTGAAAACTCGGGCTTGAGCCCGCGTTCGACCATGGTTTCAGTGGCAATGCGCACCAGGTCGGCGCGGCGCGAGGCGCTTGGGCGGTTCATCAGCAGGGCCTTTCACTTCAGGGTTTGACGCCGTGCACAACGCACGGCGCGGTGTCACTGCTGCGCAGGATAGGCCACCCGTTGCAGTTGAAACCGGTGCGTGCGGCGCTGCAACGGGCGCGACATGCGCCGCGGCCATCCTGCTCAGCCTGAACCACCGATCGAGCGCCACCATGAAACGCCACGCCCCCACCCTGTTGTTTGCATTGCCCTTGCTGGTGGCGCTGCTTTCAGTGGCGGCTCTGAGCCAGGGCGCGGCCGACGTCATGCCGCTCGTCACGGCGCTGGCTGACACCGACCTGGCCAATTGGATAAGCGATCAGCTCAGCGATCAGCCATGGCTCGACCTGGAGCACATCGACTTGGCAAACAAGCCGCCGCAGCGCCAGGCGGTGCCATGGGCCCTGTTGCGCGCCCTGGGCACGCAGCTCGTGCGCCTGCTCTTGGCACACGCGCAGCCGGGCGGTGCGGTGGGCGGTGCTGGCGAAGGCGGGGTCTTGGCGGTTGACGGCTAACTAAGTCGGTCTGCGCTATCACGCCAAGGCCGAACTGCACAACTGCCTGATAACCTGCCGCAGCCGCCACGCCAACCGCCCCCTTGCTGCCCCCGCATGTGCTGGCCGTCGACGACGACCCGGCGCTGCGCCAACTGGTGACCGATTACCTGACCGAGAACGAATTGCGCGTCACGGCGGTGGCCAGTGGCGCCGAATGCGCCGACGTGATGGCGCGCGAAACCATCGACCTGGTGATCCTGGACCGGCGCCTCAAGGGCGAAGACGGCATGCAGATCGCGCGCCGCCTGCGCGAAGGCTCGGGCACGGCGGCGCTGGAAAGCCTGCGCGCCACGCCCGCGCGCTTCGACCTGGTGCTGACCGACGAGGCGATGCCAGAGATGACCGGCTCGGAGCTGGCACGCGAGAACCGCAAGATATGGCCCGACATCCCGATCGTGCTGATGAGTGGCCGCGTCACTCCAGCGCAGCGAACAAGGCGCACGTAGCAAGTATCGCGGGTGCGTGCGCCGCGACGACACCGAGTCATTCACTTGACGAGGCGCGTGTCCGGAAACGCAGCGTACCAGCCGAACCAGAACGCTCGATGCGCCGGCAGCCGCTTCAAGGTCTCGCCGTTCGGCCCGATCAGCCGCGACTCGTCGACCTGCCAGACCTTGCCCCGGCTGTCGCGTGCGGCCGCAGCAAAGTCCCAGCTCGCGAACGTCAGGTCGCGTGACTCGTAGACGCGGTTCGCGCCGCTGGTGTCGGTCAGCACGACCATGTTCACGGTGCCGATGCGGGTGTGATAGACCGCACGGGTGGACAGAAAGTCGGCGGCGATGGCCAATGACTCGCCTGGCGTCTGCGGCAGTCGCAGCGCCAGCACCTCGGCCTTGTTCGGGAGGCGGTCGTCGCGCTTCGGAACCGTGAACATCAGCCGGTCGGTAGCGAAGTAGTCGCGGTAGGCGGCGCCTTCGCTGTAGTCGCGTCGATGGCCGGTGTCGAGCGATAGCACATGGGTGTTCGGGTGGCGCGTGCGCCACTCTTTCCACGTTGTCGTGACGACGTACAGCGGCTCGAGCTCGATGCCCTTGCCGACGAGTGGCCCGACAACGGGCGTACCGGTAAGCGTCGACCACAGCGACTTCGTGGCATGGTCGTACATGAGCTTGTTCGACCGGTACAGAAAGCCGCTCGTGCCGAGCTCGTGCTGCACTCCGCCCGCCGTCACGTCGTACAGCACGAGCGCGCCGCACAGCGTGCAATACACGCCGGCCAGCTCGCGCCCGCCGATTCTGTCCTTGACCATCTCGTGCCATGCCAGGATGCGTTTGGGATAGGCGCGCACGTCGCCGTCGATGGCGACGCCGAAAACGATGTGGTCGTCCTGCAGCCAGGTCGCGTCGCGCGCCGCGATCATCTTCGGGTTCTTCAACGGCGGGATGCCGTCGCGCTTTACTCCGCCCCAACGGATTTCGTCGAGGCGAATGACCGATTTCGGCCGCCCTTCGAAGTACTCGCGAAAGCGCGCGTCGATCGATGCGTAGAGCAAGGCCTTGAACTCGGGGTAGTCCGGATGAACCGCGCGCAGGGGCGACCAAAGCCATTCGTACCAGGCGTCGACGTCGCCGTCGAACGGCCGCCCGGAGGCTTTCTCGATCAAGGCGATCTGGCGCGCCAGCACGCGACGACTCGGCGCGCGATGGACCATCTCGATCAGCAGCGCCGACGACGACTCGTGCCAGTGGCGCTCGATACGATCGAGCGCGGCGAGAGCCTTCGTCTCGTCGTCGCCGAAGACCGCGGTGAACACGCCGAGCGGCAGATGATCCTGACGCGCCGCCGGCTGCCTCGGCAACTGGGTCGGCTCGCCGCTCGACTGCACGGCGCCTGCCCGGTTCGCCGCGCACGCCAGCATGAGTACCGAGCAGATCAGCGCGCAACGCCAGGCGTTCATGAATCGACCCTCAGCACCGGACCCTCGAACATATAGGGCCCGCCCGGTCGTCCGGTGACGGAGCCGCCCTTCGCCTCGACGCTGACGCCGATCGAGACGGCCTCTTGCAGCGCCTTCGCCGCCGCGGGCGAGACTTCGAGCACCTGGGTCGCGTCGGTCGTGATGAAACCCAGCGAGATCGGCGCTGCACCCGGCGCGAATACGAGCCAAGCCTGCCATGACGTACCCGGCGGCATCGCCGGATGCGCCAGGATTCGCACGGCGATTTTCCGATTTGCCGCTTGTCGTGGCGTCCACGAAACCAGGATGCCTGGCTGGGCGCGCGCATCGTTCAGCACCGCGACCAGCGTGAACGCAGGCTCGCGCGTCGGCGCGACGGCAAGGTAGACGAGTGCAGCCAGCGCGAGCGCAGCGAATCCGCCCGTCGCGAGGCGCCACCACCAGGCGCGCGCGCCGAACCCCACGCTCGGGTGCGGTGCAATGCGGGCATGAATCGCGCGCCACACGCGCGGCGGTGGCTTGATCTTCGGGGCGCGCATCACGATCGGAAACAAACGATCCTCCCACTGGGCCACTTTGCGGCGCAGCCCAGGGTGCGTTCGCATCAGCGTCACGAGCCGGCTGCGCGCCGCGCCGCGCAAGTTGCCGAGCACGTACTCAGCGGCGAGCCTGTCTTGCAGTGGTTCGCTCTGGTAGCGCATGATCCCTCGCAGCCTTTAGTCGTTTCCAGCGAGACACAGCGCGAGTCGCGCCAGTCCGCGCCGCACCCAGGCTTTCAC
>JAYUQE010000139.1:0-4966 GCA_043756905.1 Burkholderiales bacterium
GTTGACATGACGGCGCACCTGGGCGGCGAACGCTGGCTTAGACGCATGGGCGAGCAGAGCTTTTCCAGCGTGCAGGCGTTGGCCACGGGGCGTTCTCAAGGCTTGTTGCGTGAACGGTTTGGGCCCATGGCGGTAGACATGGCATTGGTGGCCGATGAGCACAGCCTGCGTTATGTGGTTCGCGGCTGGTCGCTGTTCGGTTTGGCCATGCCCAGGTGGCTGGGGCCGCGATCAACGGCGGTTGAGTCCGCCGCGGGCAATCGCTTCGTCTTCGATGTGGAAATTCGCCACCCGCTGGCAGGCTTGATCGCTCACTACTCTGGCTGGCTGCACGAGCCGGCTGCGCTTACCCCGGCCCAATTTCCCTGATTACCCGCCGGTGCTTCCAGCGCGCCAACTTCGTGACCACGCTCACCGGCAGCGGCCGCAGAAAAGCCTTGCGCAGGCGATACCGCCAGGGCGAAACGTCTTTGATCGCCGCGGCATCGGCCACGCGCGCGGCAGCCACGGCAAGGGGCAGCGCTGCAACGGCGCTGTCGTGCACGAACAGCATCAGGTTGTAGCGGTACCAGGGCTCAACGGCCGCGTCATCCAACACCTTGCTGCGCAGGAAGTCGAACAAGCGGTAGCCGCGCTGCGCGAACTTGTCGCGCCAATATTCGCTGCGCTGTTCATTGATGTGGTCTTCACCGCCCTGCCCCGGCACGGCGGCTGAGAACAACACCAGCGATCCATGGCGCACCAGGTTGTCGACAAGCGCATCACTGCGGCTGTGGCTGACATGTTCGGCCACTTCCAGGCATTGCACCAGGTCGAAGCGGCGGCCCAGGTTGAATGGTTGGGTGATGTCTGCCGGCAAGAAACGCTCGGGCGCGATCATCAACAGACTGCGATCCACATAGTCGCCGTCGATGCCCAGCACATCGGCCACGCCCAGGCGCTGGAGCACCGAAAGCCAGGCGCCCGCACCACAGCCCACATCGAGCACGCTGCGCACGGCCAAGGCCTGCAACAGGTGCGGCAGCACCGCGCCGGCCGAGCGGGCTGAGCCTTCGCGCTGATAGCGGTAGAACAAGGCGCTGTAGGCGTGCGCGCGGGCTGGGCGGGTGGGCAAGTTGATTTGCATGATTCGCGAAGGTAGACGTTCAGGTTTGCCAAGGCATCAGCCCGCAACCCTATCACCAGGTGAAGCTGTGTAAAGCCTGTTGACCCGGGTCATCTTGGGGCCAACGCCAGCCGTTGCTTGGCCACCTTGATGCACGGAGCGCGACCATGAATCGACACCCAATGCGGCTGGCCGCACTGACGCTTGCCTTGGCCGCGGGCCTGTTCGCCACGGGCTGCGTGGTGGTGCCGGCACGGGGCGGCTATCACGGTGGCCCGAGCGTTGGGGGCGACCCCTACTACGGCGGCACGGTGGCCGTGGCGCCGCCGCCCATGCATGCTGAAGTGATCACGGTGGCGCCGGGGCCGGCGTACCTATGGATCGGCGGCTTCTGGAACTGGGTGGGCCACCGCCATGCCTGGGTCGGCGGGCGCTGGGAGCAACAACGGCCGGGCCACCATTGGGTACCGCATCAGTGGCACCGCGACGGCCCCGGCTGGCGTGCGGCGCCGGGGCATTGGCGGCGGCGTTGAACGGTTCACTTTTGATGTGCTGATGCCGAGGCGGCGCGAGCCCGGGCTTCGGCGAAGGCCTGGTCTTGATACGGCTGCAGCGCGGCCTGCGGCGGTGGCCATGCCCACGCCCAGGGTGGCCAGATCGCGGCTTTTGCCCAAGCGCATTTGTGCGAGGCCATCACAGGCCTGCCGCAAGCAGCCAGCGCCATCGCAGCCTGGCCAGCCTCGCCTCAGCTGCCCTGTTGCAGCAGCGCCGCGCGAACCAGCGTGGTTTGCCGGCGCGACACGGCCAGCCATTCGTTAACCAGTGCCACCCGCACGGCCCAGCCTTCGTGGCCAGGCTCGTCGGGCAGCGCACGGCGTTCGAGGATGCGCACGGCACTGGCCGCCACCAAGGCGTTGCGGTGGATGCGGATGAACGCCGGGCCCAGGCGTTGT
The DNA here is from genome assembly GCA_043756905.1 of Burkholderiales bacterium. Taxonomy (GTDB): domain Bacteria; phylum Pseudomonadota; class Gammaproteobacteria; order Burkholderiales; family Burkholderiaceae_C; genus Rubrivivax. Next base: position 2,059 of record JAYUQE010000139.1, read on the forward strand.
TCCAGGTCGCTCAAAGCATCGTCCAGCACATAGCGGTGCTGCGCGGTGCGCAAGGTGACGTACTTGGCCTCGGCCTTCAGGTACAGCACTTCGTGCAGCGCAATGCGCTGCACACGGCCGCGGTCGTTCACCACCAAGGTGGGTTCTGACGCCGCGGCCGCTGGCGCGGCATGCAAGGCACGCGCACGCTGCGCCACGCGCCGCAGGGCGGCTTGCAAGCGCTCGGCGCGCACCGGCTTGGTGAGGTAGTCCACCGCATCCAACTCGAACGCCTGCACGGCATGCTGGGCGTGTGCGGTGACGAAGACGATGGCCGGCGGCGGCAGCAACGCGCGCAGCCCTTGTGCCAGTTGCAGGCCGCTGGCGCCGGGCAAGGCGATGTCGAGCAACACCACCTCGGGCTTCAGAGCGTGCGCCGCGGCCAGCGCGCCGGGCGCATCGGCGGCTTCACCGACCACCAACGCCGCGGGGTCGCGGCAGTTTGATAACAGGCTGCACAGGCGCAGGCGCGCCAGGGGTTCGTCATCCACCACCACCACGCTCAGCGCGCCAGGCAGCGGCGCGGTCACAGCGGCACCACGATGCGCGCCCGGACCAATTCACCTTCGCGCCACACATCCAACTGCCCGGCCACGTCGTGCAGCAATCGCAGGCGTTCGGCCACGTTGGCCAGCGCCAAGCCCATGCCGGGGTTGGCCGTGTCGGTGGGCACGGTGTTGGTCACCAGCAGCACGGCCTGGCCGCGGCGCGCACTGGCCTGCACCCACACCTGGGCGCCGCTGGCCGAGGGCTCGACGCCGTGGCGCACGGCGTTCTCAACCAGCGGCTGCAACACCAACGGCGGCAGCCTGGCGTGGCCGGCTTTGGCATCGATGTCCCAACTGATCTTCAGCCGGCTGCCATAGCGCAGTTGCTCGATGGCCAGGTAGCGCTGAGCCAGGGCAATTTCTTCGTCCAGCGACACCGACGCGCCGCCTTCACTCAAGGCCACGCGGAACAGCTCGGCCAGGTCTTCGAGCAACGATTCCGCCTGCGCCGGGTTGATGCGCACCAGCGCGATGGCGGTGTTCAGCGCATTGAATAAAAAGTGCGGGCGAATGCGCGATTGCAGTTCGGCCAGCCGCACCCGGGCATCGCTGGGCTGCCACAGCCGCGCGCGCAATTCAAGCCAGCCACCGGCCAGACCAGCCAGGCCGGCGCCGGCCAAGGGCACGCCAAACCACTGCCACGGTCCAGGCGCGCTCACCAGGCCCAGTGCCCACAGTGGCGCCCAGGCCAGCAACGCGGCCGCGCCGCCCAGGGCCAGCAGCACGCCGCCGCGGGCCGGGCCGTCCTGTGCAGCCAGGTGTTTTTTGAACGAACACACCGCGGCCAGCCACAGCAGCGTGGCGCACAGGCCGGTGAACCCGGCCGCGGCGGCCAGGGCCAGCCACTGCGCCGCACTGCGCGCCACCAGCAGCACACCCACCGCCAGCACCGCTTGCACCGCCAGCAGCACGCGCAGGGCCAGGGCGCTGCTGCACACATCGAGCGCGGCCAGGGCCAATGCGGCCTGCTGCTCGCGCTGGCCGTGCAGAGGGTCGAAGGCGGTGGCGGCGAAAGTGGTGGACAACTCGTCTGCCGCGCGCGTGCTGTGCGGCCACAGGCTGGGCGCGCGCGTGCTGGCCATGTCGCTCGGCGCGAAGTCGGGGTCCAGTGGGTCGGGGCGTTGGCTCAAGCGCTTGGCCGTGATGCAAGGAGGGCATGTCGATAATACGTGCCCCCTTGCCCCGTGATGCTGCGCCATTGCGCGCCCGCGCCGATGTCTGACAACCCCTTAGAGAACAAAGCCCAAGCTTGGTCAGCGCTGTTCACCGAGCCCATGAGCGAGCTGGTGAAGCGCTACACCGCCAGCGTCAGCTTCGACCAGCGGTTATGGCGCGCCGACATCGCCGGCAGCCTGGCGCACGCCGAGATGCTGGCGCACCAGGGCATCATCGCCGCGCAAGACCTGGCCGACATTCAACGCGGCCTGGGCCTGATCAGCGCCGACATCGAAGCCGGCCGCTTCGAGTGGAAGCTGGAACTCGAAGATGTTCACCTGAACATCGAGGCGCGTTTGACGCAACTGGTGGGCGACGCTGGCAAGCGCCTGCACACCGGCCGCTCGCGCAACGACCAGGTCGCCACCGACGTGCGGCTGTGGCTGCGCGGCGAGATCGACGCGCTGGCGCCGCTGCTGGCCGAGATGCAGCGCGCGCTGGTGAACCTGGCCGATCGGCACGTCGACACCATCCTGCCCGGCTTCACCCACATGCAGGTGGCTCAGCCGGTGAGCTTCGCGCACCACCTGCTGGCGTATGTGGAAATGTTTGCGCGCGATGCCGAGCGATTGAGTGACGTGCGCAAGCGCGTCAACCTGCTGCCGCTGGGTGCGGCTGCGCTGGCCGGCACCAGCTACCCGCTGGACCGCGAGCGCGTGGCTCGCACTCTCGGCTTCGACGGGGTGTGCCAGAACAGCCTCGACGCGGTGAGTGACCGCGACTTCGCGCTGGAGTTCAGCGCCTTCGCGGCCATCGCGATGGTGCACGTGTCGCGCCTGAGCGAAGAGATCGTGCTGTGGATGAGCCAGAACTTCGGCTTCATCGACCTGGCCGACCGTTACTGCACCGGCAGTTCCATCATGCCGCAGAAGCGCAACCCCGACGTGGCCGAACTGGCACGCGGCAAGAGCGGCCGCGTGGTCGGCCACCTGATGTCACTGCTGACCTTGATGAAGGGCCAGCCGCTGACTTACAACAAGGACAACCAGGAAGACAAAGAGCCGCTGTTCGACACCGTGGACACGCTGCGCGACACGCTGCGCATCATGGCCGAGATGGTGGGCGGCACCCTCGACCCCGATACCGGGGCGAGGTCGGGTGGAATC
>JAYUQE010000140.1:0-4963 GCA_043756905.1 Burkholderiales bacterium
GCGCGCCGCTGCGCCGGCCCGCTCGGGCCGATCAACTGCGCGAGCAAGACTTGATCAGGCGCCTGCATCTCATGCGGCCTGTGCTCGATTGATTTGCTCCAGCACGTCTTTCGCACTCACCGGTATCGGCGTGCCCGGCCCGTAAATGCCTTTTACGCCGGCCTGGTACAGAAACTCGTAGTCCTGCTGCGGCACCACGCCACCCACGAAGACGATGATGTCGCCTGCACCCTGGCGTTTGAGTTCTTCAATGATGGCCGGCACCAACGTCTTGTGGCCCGCGGCCAGGGTGCTCACGCCCACGGCATGCACGTCGTTTTCGATCGCCTGGCGGGCGCATTCCTCGGGGGTTTGGAACAGTGGGCCGATGTCCACGTCGAAGCCCAAGTCAGCAAACGCCGTGGCCACCACCTTGGCGCCGCGGTCGTGGCCGTCCTGGCCGAGCTTGGCGATCATGACGCGCGGCCGGCGGCCCTGGGCCACGCCAAATTCGGCGATCTCGGCTTGCAACTTTTCCCAGCCCTCGGCACTGTCGTACGCGGCTGCGTACACACCGGTCACCTTTTGAATGTCGGCGCGGTGGCGCCCGTAGATTTTTTCCAGTGCATCGCTCACCTCGCCCACCGTGGCGCGGGCGCGCATGGCTTCGATGCTCAGGGCCAGCAGGTTGCCCTCGCCGCTGTGGGCGGCGTCGGTCAGCGCGGCCAGCGCGGCCTGCACGCGCGCTTCATCGCGCTGCGCACGAATGGTCTTCAAGCGCGCGATCTGCCCTTCGCGCACCTTGTGGTTGTCGACCTCGCGGATGTCCACCGCATCGTGGCTCGTGAGTTTGTACTTGTTCACGCCGACGATCACGTCTTTGCCGGCGTCGATGCGGGCCTGCTTCTCGGCCGCGCTGGCTTCGATCTTCAGCTTGGCCCAGCCCGAGTCCACGCACTTCGTCATGCCGCCCTGGGCTTGCACTTCTTCGATGATCGCCCAGGCCGCAGCAGCCATCTGCGCCGTGAGTGACTCCATCATGTAACTTCCCGCCCAGGGGTCCACCACGCTGGTGATGTGCGTTTCTTCCTGGATGATGAGCTGCGTGTTGCGCGCGATGCGCGAGCTGAACTCGGTGGGCAGGGCAAGGGCTTCGTCAAAGCTGTTGGTGTGCAAGCTTTGCGTGCCACCGAACACCGCCGCCATGGCTTCCACCGTGGTGCGCACGATGTTGTTATACGGGTCTTGCTCGGCCAGGCTCCAGCCCGAAGTCTGGCAATGCGTGCGCAGCATCAGGCTCTTGGGGCTCTTGGCGCTGAAGCCTTTCATGATGCGGGCCCAGAGCAAACGCGCCGCACGCATCTTGGCAATTTCAAGATAGAAATTCATGCCGATGGCCCAGAAGAAGCTCAGCCGGCCGGCGAATTCATCCACATCCAGGCCCTTGGTCAGGGCCGTCTTCACGTACTCCATGCCGTCGGCCAGGGTGAAGGCCAGCTCCAACGCCTGGTTGGCACCGGCTTCCTGCATGTGGTAGCCGCTGATGCTGATCGAGTTGAACTTCGGCATGTTGCGTGCCGTGTATTCGATGATGTCGGCCACGATGCGCATGCTCGGCGCCGGCGGGTAGATGTAGGTGTTACGAACCATGAACTCCTTGAGGATGTCGTTCTGGATCGTTCCGCTCAACAGGTTCTGCGCCACGCCCTGCTCTTCGGCCGCCACGATGTAGCCGGCCAACACCGGCAGCACGGCGCCGTTCATGGTCATGCTCACGCTCACCTGGTCGAGCGCAATGCCGTCGAACAGGATCTTCATGTCCTCCACGCTGTCGATCGCCACGCCGGCCTTGCCCACGTCGCCGGTGACGCGCGGGTGGTCTGAGTCGTAGCCGCGGTGGGTGGCCAGGTCGAAAGCCACGCTCACGCCCTGGCCACCGGCGGCCAGCGCCTGGCGATAGAACGCGTTGCTGTCTTCGGCGGTGGAAAAGCCGGCGTACTGGCGGATCGTCCACGGCCGCACCGCGTACATGGTGGCCTGCGGGCCGCGCACATAGGGCTCGAATCCGGGCAAGGTGTCGGTGTGGGCCAAGTCGGCCACGTCAGCCGCGGTGTACAGCGGCTTGACGGTCAGGCCTTCGGGCGTGCGCCAGTTCAGTGCCGCCACGTCGCCAGCGGGGGCAGACTTGGCAGCCGCCTTGAGCCATTGCGCCAGCGTGGCGACGGTGAATTCGGGGTCGGTGCTCATGGCCAGTTCTGGACCTTTGTTGATCGCTTGTGGGTGCGCCAGGATTATGCATAATTATAAATTCAAAACCAAGCGCGGCTCGCGTTCTGAGCGACCACCGCGACCACCGCGATCCACCGCGACCACCGCGACCACCACGACCACCGCGATCCACCTTTGGCCCCCGCAAAGCCCGCCACCGCTGCCAACCCCTTGGCCCCACGCGCCCTGTACCAAGAGGTCGCCGAGCGCGTGCGCCAGCTCATCTTCAACCGCACGCTGGAGCCCGGCGCCTGGATCGACGAGCTCGCCCTGTGTGCCGAATTCGGCATCAGCCGCACGCCGCTGCGCGAAGCGCTGAAGGTGCTGGCCGCCGAAGGGCTGGTGACCATGAAGGTGCGGCGCGGCGCGTACGTCACCGAGATGTCGGCCGACGACGTGGCCCAGGTCTATCACCTGCTGGCCTTGCTGGAAAGCGACGCCGCGGGTGTGGTGGCGCGCACCGCCACACCGGCACAGCGCGCCGAACTGCGCGAGTTACACGACAAGCTGGAAAAGCGCGCCCGCCAGCGCGAGGCCTTCTTCGCCGCCAACGAGGAATTTCACTTCGCCCTGCTGCGCATGGCCGGCAACCGCTGGCGCACACAGGTGGTGGCTGACCTGCGCAAGATGATGAAGCTCAACCGCCACCATTCATTGTTCAAGCAAGGGCGCCTGGCCGAATCGTTGGCCGAGCATCGCGCCTTGATGGCTGCATTGGAAGCAGGCAACGCCAAGGCGGCCACGGCCTTGATGCGGGCGCACTTTGAAAGCGGCCTGGAGGCGGCGGCATGATCGATTCATCGGGGCAACCCGTTCACCCGGTGCCGGACCGCCACGGCAGCAACCTGTACAGCGACGACGCTGAGTTCAACGCGCTGTTAAGTCTGTACCTGCCCGCCGACTTGCACGCGCACCTGCAGCCGCACCTGCATCGCCTGGGTGCACTGGCCGGCGGTGTGCTCGATGAACTGGCCCACAGCGCCGACAAGCACACGCCCACGCTCGAGCCGCGCAGCCGCACCGGGCTGGATGTGCAACGCATCGTCAAGCACCCGGCGTACGTAGAAATGGAACGCCTGGCGTTCGGCGAGTTCGGCCTGGCGGCACTGGCCCACCGTGGCGGTGTGCTGGGCTGGCCCGAGCCGATGCCGCCGGCGGCCAAGTACGCGCTGAGTTACCTCTTTGTGCAGGCCGAGTTCGGGCTGTGTTGCCCGCTGTCGATGACCGATTCGCTCACCCGCACCCTGCGCAAGTTCGGCGCACCGGATTTGGTGGAAAAGTACTTCGATGCGTTAACCACGCAAGACATCGACGCCCTGGCCCAGGGAGCGATGTTCATGACCGAGCAGGCCGGCGGCTCGGATGTGGGTGCCACCACCACGCGCGCCGTGGCCGCATCGAACGGCACGTTTGCCCTGCATGGCGACAAATGGTTCTGCTCCAACCCCGACGCCGCGCTGGCCATGGTGCTGGCGCGAATCGACGGCGCCGCGGCCGGCCTGGGCGGCGTGTCGCTGTTCCTGCTGCCGCGCGTGCTTGACGACGGCACGGCCAACCGCTTTCGCATCTTGCGGTTAAAGAACAAACTCGGCAGCCGCTCCATGGCCAGCGGCGAGATCCGACTCGAAGGCGCGCTGGCTTACTTGGTGGGCGAGCCGGGGCGCGGCTTTCAGCAAATGGCCGACATGGTGAACAACTCGCGCTTGTCCAACGGCATGCGCGCGGCCGGGTTGATGCGCCGGGCCTGCACCGAAGCCCTGTTCGTGGCGCGCGTACGCCAGGCCTTCGGCAAGCGGCTGATCGACATGCCGCTGATGCAACGCCAGTTGCTCAAGATCATGCTGCCCACCGAACAGGCGCGCTGCATGGTGTTCCAGGCCGCGCAGGCGCTGCAGCGCAGCGATGCGGGCGGCGAGGGTGCCGCGAGCGCCTATGCGCTGACCCGTTTGCTCACGCCGCTGATCAAGTTCCGCGCCTGCCGCGATGCGCGCAAGGTCACGGGCGACGCGATGGAGGTGCGCGGCGGCTGTGGGTACATCGAGGAATGGGCCGACCCGCGCTTGCTGCGCGACGCCCACCTGGGCTCGATTTGGGAAGGCACCAGCAACATCGTGGCGCTCGATGTGGTGCGCGCCATTCGCCGCGACACCGCGCTGCCCGCCTGGCACGCGCATGTGTTGGGACTGCTGGCGCAAGCGCCCTTGGCCACTGGTGCGCGCGCCGTGTTTGCGGCAGTGGTGCAGCGCTGCATGCAACTGGCGCAACAGCTTGCCGCAGTGCCGGGTGAGAGCGACCATGCCGCGCGCCAACTGGCCAGTGCGCTGTATCACGCCACCACGGCCTGCGCCATGGCTTGGGAGGCCGGGCGCATCGGCTCCGCGCCACGCATGCTGTTGGCTCAGGCGGTGTTGAAATACCGCGCCCTGCCGCGCGACCCTTTGCAAGCCGAAGCTGCGCCGCCTTGGCTGGCACAAGTGCTGTTGCAACCCAGCGCGCCGCAAGCGCTGGATCAGATCACCATCTTCATCGAATAGAGAACGCCCATGGATCGCCGCCAAACCCTTGCCTTGCTGCTGGCCGTCACAGCGGTGCCCGTGCACGCAGCAGACTTCCCCACCCGCCCCGTCACCCTGATCATCCCGTTCCCGCCCGGCGGCCCCACCGATGTGCTGGGGCGCAAGTTCGCCGAAGCGCTACGCCCGGTGCTGGGCCAGCA
>JAYUQE010000141.1:0-14446 GCA_043756905.1 Burkholderiales bacterium
ATGAAGCTGATCTTGTCGGCGCTGCGCTCCAGCACCCACAGGTAGCCGTTGCGCCCGGCATGCACGGCAGTCTTCACCTTCTTGCCCTTGATCTCGGTATCGATGAGCAGCGGCGCGGAAACCTCGTCCCAGTCCCAGGCATCATTCTGGTGATACTGGTGGTGGCCTTTGATCTTGCCGCTGTCCACGTCCAGCGCCACCACCGAGGTGGTGTAAAGGTTGTCGCCCTTGCGGCCTTCGGTGGGCCAGGGCGCCGGGTTGCCGGTGCCCCAGAAGGCGAGGTTGGTCTCGGCGTCGTAGCTGCCGGTGATCCAGACGCTGCCGCCGCCTTGCTTGTGGCTGTCGCCGGGCCAGGTGTCGCCGCCGGGCTCGCCGGGGGCAGCGGTCATGAAGGTGCGCCAGGCTTCGTTGCCCGTCTCGGCGTCGTAGGCGGCAACGAAGCCGCGCACGCCGGTCTCGCCGCCCGAGGAGCCGACCATGATCTTGCCCTTGGCGGCCAGCGGCGCGAGCGTGATGTACTGCAGCGCCTTGGCGTCGCCCACCTGCTTGCTCCACACCGGCTTGCCGGTCACGGCGTCCAGCGCCACGAGGTGCGCGTCCACGGTGGCCACATAGACCTTGTTGCCGTACAGCGCCACGCCGCGGTTGGTGGGGTGCAGCTGCAGCATGTCGGCCGGCAGCTCCTTCTTGTAGCGCCACAGCTCGGCGCCGCTCTTGGCGTCGAGCGCAATCACCTGCGCGCCGGGCGTGGTGACGAACATGTAGCCGTTGTTAACGATCGGCGGCGCCTGGTGGCCTTCGACCTGTCCGGTGCTGAGCGACCAGGCGAGCTGCAGCCGGCCCACGTTGCCGGCGTTGATTTTCTCCAGCGGGCTGTAGCCCCAGCCGCCGTAGTTGCCGCGGTACATGAGCCAGTTTTTCGCCTCCGGGTTGCGCAGGCGTGCATCGGTGACGGGCGAGTAGGCGGCGTCGCTTTGCGCTCCCGCGGGCAGCGTGGCGGCGACCAGGGCCGCCAGGCAGATGAGGTTTCGGGGGTGTTTCACGGGCTGTCTCCTGGATGGTGTTGATGGATGATGGTCGGACAGGGGTGGGAAGGTGCAACGGCAAGAACCGGTGGCGCCGCCTGGGTCAGGCCGCGCCTCCGGGGCGGGTGCTGAAGCCACTGGCGAGCACAAGCTGCTCGCCCTTCAACGACAGGGCGATGGCGGGCAGCGCTCGTGACGCCGGCCCGCCCGAGACGCGGCCGCTTTCAGCAGGGAGGAACTTTGAGCTGTGGCAGAAGCAGACCAGCGACTTGTCGGCCGCGATCCAGGTTTTCACGTCGCAGTTCTGATGGGTGCAGACGGCCGAATAGGCCACCACGCCGCCGGCAGCGCGCGCCTGGGTGTCGGCATCCAGATCGGCCGCGGCCAGCCGCACGAGCACGACCTTGTTCAGGCGCGAGTCGTTGCGGATCTGCCGCGTGGCCGGGTCGAACGGATAAACGAGCATCGGCTTGCCGGGCAACACGTCCTTGGCGTTGACGGCCACCGGGTCTTTCTCCACGTCATCGCCGCACAGCAGATCGCCGGCACGGGGGCGGTTGGCGTCGGCGGCCTGCGCCAAAACGCCCAGAGGCGTGCAGCCGACGGCCACACCGGCCACCGCGATGCGGATCACGCGGCGGCGGCCCCAGGTTGGGGCGGGGTCAGGGCAAGCGATGTCGTGCGTATTCATGCGGGTTGATTGAAGGGGTTGGAGGTTGGTGCGGACGCGGCGGCGGGCGCGGTGGCAGCCGCGGTGGCAGCCGCGGTGGCAGGGGCCCCGGCCGCGAGGCGGTCGCGCAGCACGCGGTGCTGGATCTTTCCGGTGGCGGTGCGTGGCAAATCCACCTCGGCCACGAAGCGGAAGCTGCGCGGCCGCTTGAAGCCGGCCACACGCTCGCGGCACCATTCGGTGAGCGCGGCTGCGTCCGGCGCCAGCCCAGGCCGCGGCACGACCACGGCACAGACCGATTCGCCCCAGGTGTCATCGGGCAGGCCGATCACGGCCACGTCCTGCACCGCAGGGTGGGCAGCGAGCACGGCTTCGATCTCACTGGGGTAGATGTTCTCGCCGCCGCTGATGATCATGTTGCTCTTGCGGTCGACGAGGTGGATGTAGCCCTCGGCATCGCGGTAGGCCATGTCGCCTACGCTGCACCAGCCACCACGAAAGGCCTCGGCCGTTTTCTGCGGGTCTTTCCAGTAGCCGTCGAAGACGTAGGCGGTGCGCGAGTGCAGCTCACCGACGTCACCATCGGGCACCTCATGGCCTGCCGCATCGAGCAGCCTGATCGCGCCCGAGCCGCTCCACTCGCGGCCGACCGAGCCGATGCGGTCGATCTGCTCGTCGGGGCGCAGCACGGTGACCCAGCCGGCCTCGGTGGAGCCGTAAAGCTCGAACAGCTTGCCGTTGGGAAACAGCTTCAGCACCGCGAGCTTGGTCTCCTTGCGCGCCGGCGCCGAGGAGATGAGCAGCTTGCCCACGGATTGCAGGTCGTACTTCGAGCGCACCGCAGCCGGCAGGTCCAGCATCATCACGTAGTGCGTGGGCACCAGCGAGGTGAAGGTGACGTGCTCGCGCGCCAGCGTGGCGAGCAGCGCCTCGGGGTCGAAGCTGGCGCGGTCGTCGACGATGATGGTGGCCCCCAGCATCGTGAAGCTGACCGCGAAGTACAACGAGTTGGCATGGCACAGCGGCATCACCAGCAGCCCGGTGTCGTCGCGGCCAAGACCGAATTCAAGTGCGGTGGCCAGCGCAATGAGGGCGTTGCCCTCGTGGCTGCGCATCGCCCCCTTGGGCCGGCCGGTGGTGCCAGATGTGTACATCAGCGCAAACAGATCGTCTGGCGCCACCTGCGCAGCCGGCATCGACGCCGGCGCGGCCTCGATCATCGCCTCGTAACCGCACCAGCCCGGCGCTGCCGTGGCGCCGAAGGTGATGAAGCGGCCGGCATCGATAGGCAGACTGGCGCGCAGCGGCTCGACGACATCGCGCAGGCGGTCTTGCACGATGAAGGCGCGCGCATCGCTGTGCAGGGCGATGTAGGCGATCTCCGGTGCGCGCAGGCGGAAGTTGATCGGCACCGCCACCAGCCCGGCGCGGGCCAGTGCGACATAGATTTCGAGCCACTCGATCGCGTTGTAGGCCAGCAGTGCAACGCGATCGCCCTTGATCAGGCCGGTGGCCAGCAGCGCCTGGGCCACGCGGCTGGCGCGGTCGTTCCAGGCAGCGTAGGTGAGCGTGCGGCGCGAGTCGCGCAGCGCGAGCTTGTGCGGCTGCACGCGAGCGTGCATGGCCACCGATTCAGACAGGGTCAGTTGCGCGGCCATGTGTGTCGGCTGACCGCTTTAGCCCCGGGCACGAGCCTGCTCGGCCTCGTCCCACGCCGTGAGCGCCTGGCGGTCGGGCACCCAGCCCAGGCCCTTGCCGGCGTCGGAACTCAGCGCGTCCTGCGTCACCACCACGTCCAGCAGCGCCGGCGCCTTGGCAAAGGCTTCTTCGATGGCGCCTTGCAGCCGCGCGGGGTCGGTGACGCGCTCGGCATGCAGGCCAAAGGCACGCGCCATGGCCGCGTAGTCGCTCCACGCCAGCAGGGTGCCGACGACGCGGCCGCCGTAGTTCATCTCCTGGTCCAGCCGTTCGATGTTCCAGGCGGCGTTGTTGGCCACGATGAACACCGCCTTGGCGCCGTGGCGCTTGGCGCTGTCGATTTCCATCGCATTGATGCCGAAAGCGCCGTCACCGGTGACGGCCACCACCTGCCGCTCGGGGTGCAGCAGCGCGGCGGCCACCGCGTAGGGCGTGCCCACGCCCAGGCAACCGAACGCCCCCGCATCAAGGTAGTGGCGCGTTTCCAGGCCCACGCGCGCGAAGCTGAGCAGGTCGCCACCATCGGCGATGGTGATGGCATCGGGCCTGAGCACCTGGCGCAGCGCGGCGAAGATGCGGTTGGGATGCATGTGGCCATCGCGGCCGGGCTCGGCACGGCCCAGGCTGTCGGCGTACTTTGTGGCGCGCTTCACATGCTCGGCGCGCAGGGCCGTTGTCCAGGCGGTGTCGAGCGCGGGCGAAGGGCCTTGCAGCGCCTGCGCCACGGCGCGCAGCGCCAGGTTCGCATCGGCCAGGATCTCGACCTCGCCACGGCGGTTGTCGCGCAACTCGTCGGCATGGTCGGCGATGCGCAAGAACGTCGCTGCCTTGAACACCGCAGGCGAGCCGTAGGCGAGCTGGTAGTCGAGCTTGCGGCCAACGACGAGCACCAGGTCCGCCTCCTGCATCGCCTTGGCGCGCACGGCGCCCACCACTGCGGCGTGCGCGGGGTCGACGAGGCCACGGCTTTCCTGCGTGTCGAGGTAGACCGCGCCGCAGGCGTCGAGCAGCAAGGTGAGTTCGGCCGCGCAGCCGCGTGCACCACGGCCCGTGATAACCAGCGGCCGCCTGGCACGGCGCAGCGCCTGCGCGGCACGGGCCACCTCGGCGGCGTCGGGCAGGGCGCGGCGGCGCGGCTTGGCACTGAGGTGCTCGGCCAGCACGAAGGCCGGTGGCACCGTTTCGCGCAACACGTCGGTGGGGATCTCGATGTACACCGGGCCCGGCGGGTTGCCGTCGCCGGCAGCCATGGCCCAGGCCTTGTCAAGGTCGCGCGCGATCTGTTCGGCCACGCGCAGCGTGCGCGCCTGGCGCGTCACCGGCGCCAGCAGCGCGACATGGTCGATGCCTTGCAGCGGCCCCAGGTCATCTTGCGGCCGCGGCGGGCAGCCACCGATCAGCAGCACCGGCACGCGATCCAGATGCGCATTGGTGATGGCCGTGACGCAGTTGGTGACGCCCGGGCCGGCGGTGGCCATCGCAATACCCACCCCGGCCTGGCCACCGCCGAGCGCGGCGTGGGCGTGCGCCATGTGCACCGCAGCGCCTTCGTCGCGCACATCGACGATGCGAACGCCGCGCTGCGCAAGCTGGTCCCAGATCGGCTGGATATGCCCGCCCTGCAGGCCGAAGATGCGATCGACGCCGCGGGCGACGAGAAAGTCGGCAACGATTTCGGCCACGGTGCGGCTCGGGTGCGGCATGTCAGCGGTCTCTGTGGTGTGCGGCGATCAGGCGCGATCACGGAACCGCGAATATAGAACTCTGAATTCAGAATACTTCCATAGAAACCCTTGGCTTGTGCAATTCCGAATCCGGCGTTCCAATTTCCGCAAGCCATCCCGGCTCGGCGCTGGTAGGCTCCACTCCATGAAAGCGCTGGCTATCCAACCCAATCTCGCGCAACAGGTGCACGACGCCCTGCTGGTTGAGATTGCCGCCGGCCGCCTGGCACCGGGGTCGCGCCTGGTTCAGGATCAGGTGGCGCGGCAGCTCGGCGTTTCGCGGCAGCCGGTGCAGCAAGCGCTGTTGCTGCTGCGCAAGCAGGGCGTGCTGCGCGATGCACCGGGGCGCGGCCTCGAAGTGACGCCGATTGATCCCGACGAGGTGCAACACATGTACGACATCCGCGCTGTCATCGAGGGCCTGGCGGCGCGCTTGGCGGCCCAGACCAACGCCGAGCGCGCGGGCCGGCTCGGGCCGGCGCTGATCGATGCCGGGCGCAAGGCGGTGGCTGCGGCGTCGGTGCCAAAGATGGTGGCCGCCGACACCAAGTTCCACGAGTTCATCTATTCGCTGGGCGGCAACCCGCTGGTGGCCCCCTTCATGGCGCCGCACTGGACTGCCACCCAGCGCGTGATGGGCGAGGTGCTGCTGCGCGACGAGAAACCGCGCGACATCTGGGACCAGCACGACGAGATCCTGCAGGCCATCGTCGCGGGCGACGCGCAGCGTGCCGAACTCTGCGCGCGCCGGCATATCAGCCAGGCGGCGGGGTTCATGGTGGCGCGGCTGCGCTCGCAGGCAACCGGCACCGCTTGACACGGCGGCAATTGAAGTGGGCCTGCCGTGCGGTTTCGGCACGCTGCCAAGTGTGGCCACCAAGCAAAACGCCGACCACAAGGCCGGCGTTCGTCTATTCACTAAGTTATTGTTATTGTTCGAGAATTCTTGGTTGCGGGGGCAAGATTTGAACTTGCGACCTTTGGGTTATGAGCCCAACGAGCTACCAGGCTGCTCCACCCCGCGCTAGAACCTCGCAGTATAGCACCTGCACCTGCGCGCAGGTCTGCCGCGCTATCAAGCGCTGCGACGGGCGCCGCGCAGCCCCACTTTGGCCCACGCTTCAACCCCGCCTGGCCGCGCCACGCCACCGGCGCCTTGCCCCGTGGCATGGAGCGCGAAGTTAGGGGGTGACGTTGATGGTGCTCCCTACTTTTGTGGGTGCCCTTTCGACCCCGCAAAGTTACATTTCCAAGTCGCCTTGTATTCCTGCTGGAGCACGCCATGGCCACTGCACGCAAAGTCCTTCTGGTCGATGATCATGAGTTGGTTCGCATCGGCGTCAAGACCACCTACCCCGAGGTGCTGGGCACGCCCATCACCTGGCTCGAAGCCAGCACACTGGGTGATGCCTTGGCGCTTTATGGCGAGCAGGGCGACATCGATGCCGTCTTGCTCGACCTCAACCTGGCTGACTGCAAGGGCCTGCAGGGCCTGCGCCTGTTTTTGCAGGCCCACCCCAAGGCGCGCATTGCCGTGTTCAGTGGCACGCAAGATGAATTCGTGATCCGCCAGGTGCGTTCATTGGGCGCGGTGGCGTACGTGTGCAAGGGCACCCTGGCCTCGCAAATGCACGAAACGCTGATCGCGCTGCTGCGGCCCGACGCCCTGGCCGGGCCGTGGGCCAGCCCGCGCACGAGCAGCCTGTTCCCGCGCATGCCGGCCACCGCCATGTACGACCGTGTTTGCGAACTGGGCCCGCGCCATCTTGAGATCCTCGAGCTGGTGCTGTCGGGCTGCACCAACCAGGAAATCAGCAGTTCCACCACGCTGTCGCTGGGCACGGTGAAGAACTATGTCTCGTCGCTGCTGCTGGCGCTGGATGTGCGCTCGCGCTCGCACCTGATCAGCTTGTTCCGTTGAACACGGCGCCGCGGCCTGCCGTGCCGCGCCCGCGTTGAACCGGTGAACACAGACCACGCACCGGCCCGGGTGGGCACCCCTGTTCCGCCCAGGGTGCGCCATGTCGTGGTTGAAGGCACCGCGCCCGCGCCCGGCGACAGCGCGACACAAGAGCGGCTCGCGGCGCTGAACTTGGATCGCCGCGCGTTGCACCGCCGGCTTGCCGACGCCGCCGCGCAGGCGGCCTGGGCGCAGTGGCCGGCGGTGGGCGCGGCACTGTTGCTGCTGGCGTTGTTGCCGGCCTGGCGCATCACCACCCAGCCGCTGTTTCAGCAGCCCGTGTTGGCGCTGCCGTGGCTGCTGGCCACAGTGGTGCTGGGCTTGGTGCTGATCATTGCTGCGCTGCGCCGGCACAGCCCGCCGCGCTTGCGCTGGCAGATGGCGGCCAGCCTGGCCGTCACGCTGTGCCTGGCCTGGCCGGCCTGGGGGCTGGGCCAGGCGCACGCCCTGCTCAGCACCGCCGCGGCCACGCTGCTTGGGGTGGCTGCAGCGCAGGCCCTGGCGATGGTGCCGCGCGTCGCCCTGGCACCGGCCCTGCTTCCAGCCCTGGCCGGCGTGGGCAGCGCCGTGGCGGGCGACTGGCAGGGCCTGGCCCTGGGCCTGGCGGGCAGCGCCTGCGCGGCGCTGCTGGCGCAGCGGGGGCATCGCGCCTGGCAGATGCAGCAGCTACAACTGTTCGAACTGGGTGAGCAGTTGCGGGCCGCCGAGTCGGCGCGCGAAGCCGCGGTGCGCACCGACCAGGACAAGAGCCGCTTCCTGGCCATCGCCAGCCACGACTTGCGCCAGCCCGTGCATGCCCTGGGCCTGTTTGCCGCTACCTTGCAAAAGCGCCTGATCGATTCGCCCGATGAGCCGCTGGCGCGCAACCTCATGCGCGCGGTCGATGGCCTGGAGCGCTCGTTCAACGCCATGCTCGATGTCTCCAAGCTCGACGCCGGCGCCATCAGCCCGGCGCCGCAGACCTTCCCCTTGCGCGACATGTTCCGCCGCTTGCACATGCAGTACGCCGGCCAGGCTGAATTTGCCGGCCTGGGGCTGCGGTTTTCGCCCGGTGGCAAGTCGGTGACGAGCGACCCGCAGTTGTTGGAGCGCATCGTCGGCAACCTGATCCAGAACGCCATCAAATACACCAGCCAGGGCGGCATCGTGGTGGTGGCGCGCAGCACGGCCTCGCGCATCAACATCGAGGTTTGGGACACCGGCTGCGGCATCGCGGCCGCAGACTTGCCGCGGGTGTTCGAAGAGTTCTACCAGGTCGGCCACGGCGAGCGCGACCGCAGCCATGGCCTGGGCATGGGCCTGGCCATCGTCAAACGGCTGGCGGCCTTGCTGGGGCACCGGCTGGAGGTGGCCTCCACGCCCGGGCGCGGCACGCTGTTTCGGGTGGGCGTCGCACTGGGTGGCCTGCCCGGCATGCAAGACGAACTGGCCCCGGCCGACACCCAGCCCATGCAGGCCCAGGGCCCGCTCATGGTGTTGGTGGTGGACGACGAAGAGCCCATCCGCGAGGGCCTGCGCCTGTTGTTGGCCGAGTGGGGCATGCAGGTCATCACCGCGGCCGATGCGGCGCAGGCCGAGCAGGCCGTCACCGCGCTGGAAGGCCGCGTCGACCTGGTGCTCAGCGACCTGCACCTGGGCCCGGGGCCGGATGGCATGGAAGTCATCGCGCGCGTGCGCCGCTTGTGCGGCCGCGAGGTGCCGGCGATCCTGGTCACCGGCGACACCGGGCATGACGAGATCCAGCGCGTGGCCAGCGCCGGCGACCTGGTGTTGTTCAAGCCGGTGCAACCGCGCCGCCTGTTCGAGGCCATGCGCTCGGCGCTGAGTTGAGCCGCCAGCCGAGGGGATGGCGCCGCCCCTAACCTAACGGCCAAGCAAGGTGACTTTCGACCACTGGCAGGCGCGCCACGGGCTCCTAGAGTTCGCGCCATGCACCCAGCCGCCCGCTTGCCAAGCGGGTGTTAGCACCATGCCTGACCTGCCGGTCGACCTAGAAACCTTGCTCAGCCCGCTGGCCGATGCCAGCCCGGCCGGGCCGAACCTTGACCTCGACCCGGCGTTCCAGGCCCTTGAGCAAGGCGCCGCCGGCAAGCCCGAACGCCAGTACGGCGCCAAGGTCTACCCCGCCGAGCCGCCGGACTGGCCGGCCGTGCAAGAGCACGCCCTGGCCCTGGCCGCTCGCACGCGCGACCTGCGCGTGGCCGTGTGGCTGCTGCGCAGCGCCGCGCACCTGCAAGGCCTGCCCGGCGTGGCCACGAGCTTGGAGTTGCTGCACGGGCTGCTGCACCGGCATTGGGATGGCGTGCACCCGCAGCTCGACGCCAGCGACGGCAATGACCCCACGATGCGGCTGAACGCGCTGGCGCCGCTGACCGGCCGTGACGCCGCGTTGGCCGACCTGCGCGCCGCTGCGCTGGTGAATGAACGCGGCAGCCTGAGCCTGCGCGAACTCGAGTTGGGCCTGGGCCAAGCGCAGGCCGGGCCGGGCGAAGTGGCGCCCACCGCGGCCGGCGTGTTGAAGGCCCTGGGTGAATTGAGCCGCCGCCATCCGGGGCTGGCGCAAACCGCGGCCCGGGGCAACACGGCGCTGGCAGGCATCACTGCCGTGCTGAATGAAAAACTCGGCGTGGCGCGCGCGCCCGACCTGGCAGCCTTCACGCAACTCTGGGCGCTGCTCGGCCGCGGCCTGGCCGGCGGCACGGCGCAACCAGGCGCCGGCAGTGGCCTGCCCGCAGCCCCGGCAGCAGGCGACGCGCCCACGCCCGGCACAGCCGCAGCCTCAGCCCCGGCTGCACATGCCTTGAACAACCGCGCCGATGCGCAACGCGAGCTTGAGCGCGTGTGCACCTGGCTGGAAGCGCATGAGCCCAGCCACCCCGCGCCGCTGCTGATTCGCCGCGCGCAGCGGCTGATTGGCATGAGCTTCATCGAGATCATCCGCGACCTGGCCCCCGACGGCCTGAGCCAGGTCGAGCGCGTTGCCGGCAGCCCGGCGTCGAGCTAAGTAGTCGCTTTCACGAATACGGCCACATGAAATCGCGTCTTTCTTCGCCATGCGTCGTTGCCCACCCTTGCCGCACGTCAAGTGCGGCTGCAGGCGTGCGCCTAGCCTGGCAAAAAAATCCATCGATTTCATTGTGTGACCGTATTTGTGAAAGCGACTACTAAGGCAAGGTTGCCATAACTTCCAGCCGCACAGGAGCATTCCACCATGGCCCAAAGCAGCCAGAAATTCATCGCCCGCAACCGCGCCCCGCGGGTGCAGATCGAATACGACGTTGAACTTTATGGCGCCGAGAAGAAGGTGCAGTTGCCCTTCGTGATGGGCGTGCTGGCCGACCTGTCCGGCAAGCCCAGCGAACCCCTGGCGCCGGTGGCCGAGCGCAAGTTCCTCGACGTGGACGTTGACAACTTCGACGCCCGCATGCGCTCAATGAAACCCCGCGCTGCGTTCCAGGTGACCAACCGCCTCACTGGCGAAGGCAACCTCGCGGTGGACATCACCTTCGAAAGCATGGATGACTTTTCGCCCGCCGCGGTGGCGGCCAAGGTCGAAGGCCTGCGCCAGCTGCTCGAAGCGCGCCAGCAGTTGGCCAACCTCATCACCTACATGGACGGCAAGACCGGCGCTGAAGAGCTGATCGCGCAGGTGATCAAGGACGAGGCGCTGCTCAAGTCACTGGCCGCTGCCAAGGCCGCGCCGCCTGCCGCGTAGCCGCTGGCGCAGTTCGAACCCTTCTTCAAGAGAGCACACCATGGCCGAACAAACCACCCAGACCGCCCCGCCCCTGCAAGGCATGACGCTCGCCGGCAATGACTTCGCCGCCTTGCTGAACAAGGAATTCCGGCCCAAGAGTGACGAGGCCAAGAGCGCCGTCGAGCAAGCCGTGCTCACCCTGGCGCAGCAGGCGCTGGCCGGCAGCAAGCTCATCGGCAGCGACGTGCTGGTGTCGATCGAAGCCATGATTGCCGAGCTCGACAACAAACTCTCGCAACAGGTCAACGAGATCTTGCATCACCCCGACTTGCAGCAGCTTGAAAGTGCCTGGCGCGGCCTGCACTACCTGGTGAACAACACCGAGACCGACGAGATGTTGAAGATCCGCGTCTTCAACATTCCCAAGGCCGAACTGGCCAGGACCGTCAAGCGCTACAAGGGCACGGCGTGGGACCAGAGCCCCATCTTCAAGAAGGCTTACACCGAGGAGTACGACCAGTTCGGCGGCCACCCGTTCGGCTGCCTGGTGGGCGACTACTACTTCGACCACACGCCGGCTGACGTGGAGCTGCTGGGCGAGATGTCGAAGATCGCCGCCGCGGCGCACGCGCCGTTCATCGCCGCGGCCGCGCCCAGCGCCATGCAGATGAGCTCGTGGCAGGAGCTGGCCAACCCGCGCGACCTGACCAAGATCTTCACCACGCCCGAGTACGCCGCCTGGCGCTCGCTGCGTGAATCGGAAGATTCGCGCTATGTCGGCTTGGCCATGCCGCGTTTCCTTTCGCGCCTGCCCTATGGCGCCAAGACCAACCCGGTGGACGCCTTCAACTTCGAGGAAGAAACCGGCGGCGGCGACCACAGCAAGTACACCTGGGCCAATTCAGCTTATGCCATGGCCGTCAACATCAATCGCTCGTACAAGCTCTATGGCTGGGGCACCAGCATCCGCGGCGTGGAAAGCGGCGGCGCGGTGGAGGGCCTGCCGGCGCACACCTTCCCCACCGACGACGGCGGCATCGACATGAAATGCCCGACCGAAATTGCCATCAGCGACCGGCGCGAGGCCGAGTTGGCCAAGAACGGTTTCATGCCCCTGGTGCACCGCAAGAATAGCGACTTCGCGGCCTTCATCGGCGCGCAGTCGCTGCAAAAACCCGCCGAGTACGACGACCCCGACGCCACCGCCAACGCCAACCTGTCGGCGCGCCTGCCCTACCTGTTTGCCTGCGCCCGCTTTGCGCATTATTTGAAGTGCATCGTGCGCGACAAGATCGGTTCGTTCAAGGAACGCAGCTCGATGGAGAAGTACCTGAACAACTGGATCATGAATTATGTGGATGGCGATCCGGCCAATTCTTCAGACACTGTGAAGGCGCAAAAGCCACTGGCTGCAGCGGAAGTGTTCGTTGAAGAAGTGGCCGGCAACCCGGGCTACTACAACTCGAAGTTCTTCCTGCGCCCGCACTACCAGCTTGAAGGCCTGACGGTGTCGTTGCGCCTAGTCTCCACCCTGCCCTCCGAGAAGAAGTGAGTGCATCGGGCGAACCTGCCCTTGATCTGAACATTAACCTGAACCTGAAGAGGATTCATCATGTCACTGGACACACACATCAAGTTCGACGGCGTTGACGGCGAAGCCACGCACCAAGACCACAAGGGCGAGATCGAAGTCATCAGCTGGGCCTGGGACGTGCACAACGAAAGCGCCGTGGGCGGTGGCGGCAGCGGCAAGGGCAAGGCAACGCCCGGGTTGATGAGCTTTGCCCACAACTACGACAAGGCCTCGCCCGTGCTGGCCAAGAAGTGCGCCCAGGGCATGCACTTCAAGGAAGCCGTGCTCACCGCGCGCAAATCTGGTGAAGGCCAGAAAGACTTCCTGAAGGTCACCATGAAGGAAGTTTTCATCACCTCGGTTTCAGCCTCAGGTGGCGGCGGCGGCGACATCAATGAGAGCGTGAGCCTCAGCTACGGCTCGATCGACTTTTCCTACAAGCCGCAAGACGACAAGGGCGGCCTGGGTGGCGAAGTGAAGTTCGGCTGGAACGTCAAGACCACCGCGATCACTTGACCCGCCGAGGGGCTTGCCATGCCTGCCGTGCCCAACAAGAGCCCGGCCTTGCCTGCGGGCCAAGGCGCAGACATCTTCCTGCATGTGCAAACGCGGCGTGCCGGCAAGGTCAAGGGCGAAGCCATTGAGCCGGGCCACACCGACGACATCGCGCTGTGCGGCTGGCAATGGGGCGTGCAAGCCACCGCCGCGGTGGGCAGCGCGGCGGCCACGCGGCGGCGCGCCTACACCGAGCTCACCGTCTTCAAGCGCATTGACCGCGCCACCACCGCGCTGCTGGCCGCGTTGGCCACCAATGACGAAGTGGCGCAGGCCAAGCTGACCATGCGCCGTGCCGGCGGCGCGCAGGAAGATTACTTCAGCATCAGCTTGAGCCAGGCGCGCGTCACCGCGGTGCAGCACAGCACCGACTCGCAGGGCCAGACCCTCGAAAGTGTGGCCCTGGCGTTCATCAAAGTAGAAGTGGAATACCACCCGCAGCAGGCCAGCGGCCTGCGCGGGGGCAGCACCGTGTTCAGCGATGAATTGCCGCAGGTGGCGTGATGGCCCAGGGCAGCCCCGATCCACGTGATGCGCGTGAACCGCCTGCACTGCGTGAACGCCTGCAGCCCGCACTGCTCGACCGCCTGACCGACGAACACCCTGGCCAGCGCAGCGAGCCCGAAGCGCAGCGCGTGATGAGCAAGGCCCAGTTGCGCCAGGCCGTGTTGCGCGACCTGCGCTGGCTGTTCAACGCCACCCAGTCGCATGCCGACTGGAACGACACCCACCCCACGCTGGCGCGCAGCGTGCTGAATTTCGGCTTGCCGCCGCTGGCCGGGCAGCGCGCGTCCAAGCTCGATGTGCACGAACTGGAAAGCGCCATCACCAGCGCCATCCTGCGCTTCGAACCGCGCATCCTGCCGCAGCACTTGAGCGTGCGCGCGGTGCAGGGCGGCAGCGTGCTGGACACGCACAACATGATCGAGTTCGAAATCCGCGGCCAGCTCTGGGCGCAGCCGGTGGCGCTGGACATCCTGCTGCGCACCCGGCTCGACCTGGAAGCCGGGCAGGTGGAGGTGAGCGACGCCTCGGTGGGCCTGCCGCCGCGAGGCCTGTGAATGACCACGGGTTGATAGGCGCAAGCTGATGAACGCAAGCTGATGGCCACAAGCTGATGGACACCGCTTTCGCCCGCCTATACCAGGACGAGCTGGACGTGCTGCGCGAGCTGGGCACCGAATTCGCCCGCGAACACCCCAAGATCGCCGCGCGCCTGGCGTTGGGCAACACCGAGGTGGCCGACCCGTATGTCGAGCGCCTGCTCGACGGCTTTGCCTTCCTGACTGCCCGCGTGCGCCTGAAGCTCGACGCCGAGCAGCCGCGGCTGATTGCCCAGTTGCTTGAATCGTTGTACCCGAACTTCCTGGCCCCGCTGCCGGCGATGATGGTCTTGCAGCTCGGTGTGGACACCACCGACCCCAACCTCATGCACGGCCACCCGGTGCCGCGCGCCAGCGCCGTGCACTCGCTGCTGCCGCGCGGGCAAGACACCTGCTGCGAGTTCCGCACCGCCATGGCCGTGACGCTGTGGCCGATCGAAC
>JAYUQE010000142.1:0-4959 GCA_043756905.1 Burkholderiales bacterium
TGCCCGAAGGGGCAGGGGCAAAGGCCGGTGCCGGATACGCGCAGTTGATGCCTGGGGCCGCGCATGCATGACACGCGGCTCAGGGTCAATACTGGCTGGCTCGAATTTGGTTCGTCGGCCCTTGATCCGCAGGATCGAGAGGGCGCCAAGACGTAAGCGAATCCTGCCGGCAAGCAGCCTTGCGGCAGCGGCAACTTCACCTTGCGACGCGCGTCCACTTTGGTGCTGCCGGCCGCATGGGTGCTCAGTTTCCGACCCAACGCCGCGCTGGACAGACAGGTTCAGGAAGCCTGTTTCGCGCTGGCGCCGCCACGCACAGCCACTTACGTTTTGGCCCTCCATGCGTGTTCGAAAGGAGCCTCACGTCACTAGGATCGCCCTCGCCGTTGGGTGCAGGGTTGGGCAGAAGCAAGCGTCAACAACGCCCGATACGTGACACGGCATCCGCGCCATTTCGCACTTTTCTCAAAAGAGGTTTTCCCCACAATGTTCACGCGCCACGTTCTAAACAAGTTCACTTCCACCCTGCTCGCCGGTCTCGGGCTCGCAGGCCTTAGCGGCATCGCCGCAGCTCAAAGCACGCCGTCGGCCAAGGCCACATTTGCCTACAGCACCCTGGTCTCTTTGAAAGCGTGCAACACGGTCGACGCTGCCGGTTGCACCGGCAACACCGACTCCGGCTGGAAACCGTTTCTGAAGCAGCAGATCAAGCTGGCAAACCAGAAGGATCTGTTTCTCGGCGCGTCGCTTCAATGCGGCATCGTCACCGACACCACTGTCAAGAGCCTGAACGGTTCGCTGGACAGCGCCGAGGCGCGCGGCACCATCCGTGTGCGCATCAAGGTCACCAGCCCCAACGGCACGGTGACCTATGCCCAGCCTAACACGAGCGTTGATGCGAACAACATCACGACCGGTCCGGGTGGCGGCGTCGTCTTCTGCGACCGCATCCAGACCCTGGCGGCCAAGTTCTCGGGGCTGAGCTGCACGGCGGACGCCACCGGTGCCGTGACCTGCGCCAAGCCGGAAGAACTTCAGTTGATCTTGAAGACCCTGAACGCCAACGCCTTCAACTTCATTGCGCCGAACCTGACTTCAGGCGTTCACACCATTGAAGTGCAAGCCAAGTCCACCGTGGCGTCCAGCACCAACGGGATCGCTAGCTCGCTCGGCGCGACCAATGCCTTCATCGGTGCCGGCTCGGTGGCGATTGAGTCGGTGCGCATGGTCAAGGGCAACGACGGCTCGACGCTGGCGATCGACTGATGCTGATTCGTCCAACCCCTTGAGGCCCTGACTGCGGGCCGCAAAGGACTGGCCAGCCAGAAGCAAAACGCCCCGGGGTTGCCGGGGCGTTTTTTTTGGTGGCGGCCGTAGCCACCAATGGGTCTTCAGTTACGGATCGACGCGAACGATGGTCGGCGCGGGCAAGCCTGCCGTGCCGCCATAAACCACCGAGCCCAGGTACTTGGTACCGTTAACCAAGCTGTTGAAGCTCAGGTTGATGGTGCCCGTGGCACCCAGTGTGGCCGAGGCCGGAGCGCTCACCGTCATGTTGCCGGCAGCCGTGGTGCCCAGCGCCCAGCTGAACAGCGTGAAGCTGGTCGAGCCGGAAGGCACGGCGTAGCCCTGCACGTGCACGATGTAGGTGCCAGGCGCCGGATTGGCCAGATTGACTTCTTCGTCGGACGTACTGCCACCACTGCTTCCAACCACGGCGCCACTGGGGCCGACCACCACCAGATCCAGGTCGCCGGCCTGACTCACCGCACTGTTAAATAGCGAGAACCGAGCGTAGCTGGCGCCTGTTGGCACCACCACCTGAATGGCGACATCCCCGCCCAATGCCACTGCGCCCGCTGCCTGCGCAGCCGGCACCAGGCCACGCGCCGTGGCCGTAAACGGCCCGGTGTAGCCGAACGCCACGTTATAGCTGCCGCTCACTGCCGCGGGTGCTGCGAACAAGACCGGCCGCACCACCATGGGCAGGCGCACCTTGTGAGTGCCGTCGCTCAACGTGAGCTGGCCGCCAATCGTGGTGCCCAGTGCCGCGCTGACATTGGTGGCCGTGATGTTGATCACCTGGCTGCCACCTTTGGCGATGGTGAAGGCGGACGGCGACACGCTGACCGTGAGCCCCACCAGACCCGTGACAGCCGCCGTATAGGTGGCCGCGCTGTTGCCCACGTTGGTGACGGTGCGCTTGACCGTTTGCGCACCAGGCATGGCACCCATCGCAATGGAGGCCAGGTTCAGGTTGCTCGGGTTGAGCACCGGCACGCCTCCATCAGCGCAGAACGAAACGGGCAGTTGCGTGCCGCACAGGAAGCCCAGCCAATCGCCAAAGCTGGAGTCAAAGACCAGACCGGGGTCGAAGGCTTTTGCCGGTGCCACGTGGCCTGCGCCTTGACGGAAGATTCTCGTCGCGTCGCTGATGCCCGGGTCCAAAACGTCATAGCCGGTGGTCATCAAGGCGGACTTGATCATCATCGGTGACCAAGTCGGATTGGCTTCCTTGAACAAGGCCGCCAGGCCGGCCACGTGCGGGCTGGACATGGAGGTGCCGCTGTAAATATCGAACAGCCGGCCCTGGTTGTTGGGCGGGGCAACCGCGGCCAAGATGGTGTCGCCCGGTGCAATCAAGTCAGGCTTGATCAGGCTGGAGCTGGCTTGCAAAGGGCCGCGCGACGAGAAGGTCGCTGTGAATGGCGCAGCGGCACCGAAGCCGATGGTGGCGACCTGGATCGTGGCGGTTGCACCGGGCATTTGGGCATAGGCATGCACCTCAGCACGGTCGGTACTGGCCAGATGCACCGTGGGCACCGAATGAAAGTCCGACACCAGCGACTGCGCGGCGCTGGTGTTGGTCAACACCATGCCGACGCCGCCGGCACGCGCCACCGCCAGGCTCTTGCTGACGCGGGCGTTGATGCCGCGGTCGCAGACCACGATCTTGCCTGTCGTCTTTGCCAGGTCGAACGCGGCCGCACCTTCAGCAAGGCCATCCTCTGCCACGTAGCACAGGGCCAATGCCGTGGCGTTGGCGCCAGGCAGGCCAGCATCCGCCGAGCGGATCAATGGTGCCGGGCCGGCAGCCGACGTGGCCACCGACGTACCGGTGTACGACGCACCGTTGCCCAGGTTCAGTATGGTGGTGGTGCTGCGGTCATGTGTGCCCGCGGCCACCGTGGTCAACCAGGGACCTGGGTGGGCCACCGTTGATGTGCTGGGACCGCTGTTGCCCGCCGAAGCGGCCACGAACACGCCGGCCGCTGCAGCACGCATAAAGGCGATCTCCACCCCGTCACGGAAGTTGGTGCTGCTGCCGCTGATGGAGTAATTAAGTACGTCCACGCCGTCAGCCACGGCCTGGTCGATGGCAGCGATGCTGTCGACACCAGAGCAGCCACCGCCCGTGGGCTGATCCGCCCAGCACACCTTGTACACGGCAATTCGCGCGCGCGGCGCTATGCCGCTGATGCGGCCGAAGTTACTGGCCACGCCGGTGGCCTGCACGCCTTCGTTGCCACCGGCCGTTGAGGCCGTATGCGAGCCATGACCAGCCCAGTCGCGCGGCGAATTGAACTCGAACGGGAACTTCTCGTCGATGCCGGCGTTGCCACCGAAACCCGAGTTGTAGTAGCGCGCACCGATCAGCTTCTGGTTGCAATCCGAGGCATTGAAGTTCTCGCTGGAAACGCACTTGCCGTGCCAACCGGGAATTTGCTGGTAGCCCCGTTTGCCGTCCTTGGTGCCGTTGCCGTTCGTATCGGTGCGATCGGAAAAGCTGGGGTGCTCGGGCCAGATGCCGGTATCGATGATGCCGATGATCACGCCTTCGCCTTTGGCCTTGGTGGCCCACACGCCGGTGGCACCCGTCAAGCCCAGGAAGTTGGGCGTGCTAGCGGTGTCCACACTGCGCACTTCGTCGGCCGCCACGGCGATCACGCCGGGCATCTGCGCCAGTTTCTGCGCCTGCGCCGCGGTGAGTTCGGCCGCAAAGCCGTTGTACACATAGCCGTAGCTATAGGCCTTCTTTGCGCCACCCACGGCGGCAATGGCGGCGTCATGTTTGCCGGCCAGGTAGGCCATGTAGCTGCTGACCTGGGGCGAATCGGGGTCGATCTTCTGGCCCTTGCTCGGCTTGGTGGCCGCGTAGCCCTTGACGCTGCCGTCGTATTCGGTAACTGGCGCGCCGGCCATCTCGACGATGTAGAGGCGGCCCAACCTGGCCTTGCCTTCGCTGGCCGGTGCGGCGTCAGCCGTGACCACCAGTTCCTGCGCCGCAGCGCTGGTTATCGCCAACGGCCGCTCGGTGGGCGACCCACCGCCGCCGCCGCAACCCGCCAGGGCCACCGCAGCCAGTACCGCCAGTTTCATCTTCCAAGGGATCAGACTCATTCAAGTGCTCCTCGGTTTAAGGAATGTGCAAGCCGCTGTTGGCGTCGCTTCGCACGCTGAAGCGGGCATGCTGTTCCGCGCACTTGTCATCGTCAATCGGGTTGATACCCACCCGGGTCAGGGGGGTTGCCAGGCGCGACTGTTCGTTGCAGCGCGCGGCTCAAAATGCGAACTCCATGGCGAACAGGAGAAGCTCGATGGCTTGGATCAAACTGTTGGCCCTGGTGCTGCTGGGCTTGGCGCTGCTGTTGCTGGTGGCCGGGCAACTGGGCGCGCTGGCCGGCAGCGAACCCAGCAACCTGGGCTTGCGCGACGGCAAGCTCAAGCCGCCGGCCAAGACGCCGAACAGCGTGAGCAGCCAGGCCGACCTCTGGCCCGAGCACCCGATGCGCGAACGCGCCCGCATCGCGCCGCTAACGCTGGTGGGCAGCGGCCCGGCCACGCTGGCCAAGCTGGAACGCATCGTGGCGGCGATGCCCGGTGCGAAGGTGATGAAGAGCGAGCCGGACTACCTGTACGCCGAGTTCACCACCAAGCTGCTGAAGTTCACCGACGACG
>JAYUQE010000143.1:0-4941 GCA_043756905.1 Burkholderiales bacterium
TGATCCGGCCACGATGAGTTTCTTTGCCGTCCTCCTGGCGTTGTTGCTCGAACAGGCCAAGCCGCTGCCGCGCGACAACTTCGTGCACCATGCCTTGGCGGACTGGGCCGAGCTCACGGGTCGCAACTTCGATGCCGGGCGCGGCCACCATGCCTGGGTGGTCTGGGCCATGGCGGTGGTGGCACCGGCCCTGCTGACCTGGTTGGTCTACTTTGGCCTGACCCAGGCCAGCGTGCTGCTGGCGTTGGCCTTTGATGTGGCGGTGCTCTACCTCACGCTGGGCTTTCGCCAGTTCAGTCACTGGTTCACCGACATCCGCGACGCGCTGGAGCGTGGCGATGACGAGCAGGCGCGCAGCCTGCTGTCGCGCTGGCAGCGGCTGGACGCCAGTTCACTGCCACGTGACCAGGTGTTGCGCCATGTCGTGGAGCAGGCGCTGCTTCAAGCCCACCGCCACGTCTTTGGCGTGTTCTTCTGGTTCGTGGTGATGTCAACGCTGGGCCTGGGCCCGGCCGGGGCGGTGATGTACCGCATGGCCGGGTACATGGCCCGCCACCGCTCGCGCGACGCGGATGCGGCCCATGCCCTGGCGCATGAGCGGGTGCAGCAAGCGGCGCTGGCGGCCTTTGACTGGATTGACGCCATACCCGCGCGGATGACCGCTTTTGGCTTTGCCGTGGTGGGCAACTTCGAGGAAGCCATCAACGGTTGGCGGCGCGATGCCGGCCTGTGGCCGCGCACGCATGAAGGCGTCATCTTGGCCTCCGCCGCTGGCGCGCTGGGCGTTCAGCTCGGTGGCGCCACACCGGGTGCAACCTTGGAGCCCAGCCACCTGCAAAGCGTGGTCGGCCTGGTCTGGCGTTCGGTGGTGTTGTGGATGCTGTTGCTGGCGCTGCTGTCGCTGGCGCATGTCCTGGGCTGAGCCCGCGCGTGGAACGCAGGAAGGCGTTTCACGGCTGGCGAAGGCCTGCGCATGTCTTGCATGCGCAGGCAGGGGTCACACCTACCTGCGCGCGCTTTCCAGCTCTTCCAGGATCTGCCCATACACGCGCAGCCGCGCTTCGCTGATCTGGCCTTGCGCTGCGGCGGCGAGCACGCCACAGCCTGGCTCATGGCGGTGGCTGCAGTTGTAGAAACGGCAGTGCCCCAGGTGCGCACGCAGGTCGGGCATCCATTGGGCCAACTCTTGCGCATCGATGTGCTGCAAGCCAAATTCCTGAAAACCGGGTGAGTCGATCACCGCGGCGCTGTGCTCGGCGTCGAGCCAGTACCAACTGGTGTGGGTGGTGGTGTGGCGGCCGGCCTTCAGGGCCTGCGAGATTTCGCCCACCACGGCGGCGGCCTGCGGCAGCAGCAGGTTGATCAGTGTGCTCTTGCCCGTGCCGCTGGGCCCCAGCACCAGCGTGCGTTTGCCGGCCAGGTGCTGCATCAAGGTGCCGCGCGACGCCTCGGGTTGCCCTTTCAAGCTCAGCTCGATCACGCCCACGCCCATCGCCCCATAGGGCTGCAAGCGCTTGCGCGCCAGCTCGGTGGCGGGCAGGTCAGTCTTGTTCAGGCCGATCAGCGTGCCAATGCCGGCCTGCTCGGCGGCGATGAGGGCGCGTGCGAGTTGCGATTCACTGAACACCGGCTCGCCGGCCACCAGCATCAACAACTGGTCGATGTTGGCGGCGAATGACTTGGTGCGAAAGTCGTCTTGCCGAAACAGCAAGTTGCGCCGCGGCACGGTGGCTTCGATCACACCTTCGTCGCCGGCGTCGGCCCACATCACGGCGTCGCCCACCACCACGTCGAGCTTTTTGCCGCGTGGGTGGCACAGGCCGCGCACGCCGGCCGTTTCCACCAGGGCGTGGCGGCCATGCGTGGCCACTACCAGGCCTTCGCGCAGGCCGATGCGCAAGCGCAGTGCCGCCGCGTCAAGCGCCATGCGCTGCCAGGGCTGCCAGGCGTTCGCCTGCTGGCGGGTGGGAATAGTAAAAGCGCACGTACATCGGGTCGGGCGTCAGCGTCGAAGCGTTGTCTTCATGCAGCTTGAGCAGGGCCTGGGCCAGATCCGCACCGCGGGCCTGGGTGCAGGCATAAGCGTCGGCCTCGAATTCCTGGCGCCGCGAAAAATGCGCCAGCAACGGCGAAACGAAGAAGCTGAATACCGGCAGCGCCAGCGCAAACAACAGCAGCGCCAGCGCGTCGTTCGGTGCGTTCAGGTTCGGCACCACGCCCAGCCCGCCATAGAAGACCGGTTGGCGCGACAACCACCCCAGCAACGCCAGCGCCGCCAGGCTGAAGGTGAAGATGCCGGCCATGCGCTGCAACACATGGCGGTGTTTGAAGTGGCCCAGCTCGTGCGCAAGCACGGCTTCCACCTCGCCGCCGTTCAGCCGGGCCAGCAGCGTGTCGAAAAACACCACGCGCTTGGAAGCACCCAGGCCGGTGAAGTAGGCGTTGGCGTGCGCCGAGCGGCGGCTGCCGTCCATCACGAACAGGCCCTTGGCGGCAAAGCCGCAGCGCTGCATCAGCGCCTTCACGCGCTGCGCCAGTTGCTCGTCTGCCAAGGGCTCGAACTTGTTGAACCAGGGTGCGATGACCGTGGGGTAGATCACCAATAACACCAGGTTGAAGGCGACCCAGGCGGCCCAGGCCCACAGCCACCACTGCGCGCCGGCCGCGGCCATCAACCACAGCACCAGCGCGGCCAGCGGCAGGCCCAGCAGGGTGCCCACGGCCAGGCCTTTGAGCATGTCCAGCAGCCACAGCCGCAGGGTTATGCGGTTGAAGCCAAAGCGTTGCTCCAGGCGGAAGGTGGCGTACCACTCCAGCGGCAGGTCGAGCGCGCCGCTGATGAACGAAAACGCCAGCAGCAAGGCGAGTTGGTAGGCCATGCCGCCCCATTGCGGCAACACGGCGTCGCGCACCGCCTGATTCAGTGCGTCCAGGCCGCCCAACAGCGTCCAGGCCACCAGCCACACCGCGCCCAGCGTCAGACTGACCCAGGCCAGCCGGCTCTTGGCCAGGGTGTAGTCGGCCGCCTTCTGGTGCGCGGCCAGCGTCACGCTGCTGGCAAATGCGGCGGGCACGGCGTTGCGGTGCAGCGCCACGTGGCGGGTCTGGCGCGTGGCCAGCCAGAACTTCAGCGTCAGGCTGGCCAGCAGGGCCGCAGCGAAGATGTGGGCAATGGTCGTTTCATGCATGGGGGCGCGAGTGTAGGCCTGGGCGAGAATCCCTAGCTTCACTTTGCCCGCCGCGGCCTTAGCCCATGCCCGAGATCGACCTGCCCGCCCAAGACGACAACCTGGTCTGGATCGACCTGGAAATGACCGGCCTGAAACCCGAGAGCGACCGCATCATCGAACTCGCCCTGGTGGTGACGGATGCCAAGATCACACTGCGCATTGAAGGCCCAGTGATCGCGATCCACCAGAGCAACACTGTGCTCGACGCGATGGACGCCTGGAACAAGGGCACGCATGGGCGCAGCGGGCTGGTGGATCGCGTCAAGGCATCGGCGGTTAACGAATCAGATGCGCAGGCGCAAGCCATCGCCTTCCTCAAGCGCTATGTGAAGCCGGGCAAGAGCCCGATGTGCGGCAACAGCATTTGCCAGGATCGCCGCTTCCTGGCCAACCACATGCCCGCGCTGGAGTCGTACTTCCATTACCGCAACCTCGACGTGAGCACGCTGAAGGAACTGGCGCGGCGCTGGAAGCCCGCGGTGCTGGACGGTATGAAGAAAGCGCAGTTGCACACCGCGCTGGCCGACATCAACGAGTCGATCGACGAGTTGCTGCACTACCGCGAACATTTCCTGGCGCTCTAAGCGCGATCAAGGAAAACCCGCGTAGAATGCGGCCACGGCCTGGGTTTCAGGCCGTTCGTTCATCCCTGTTGATCCTTGCCCTTGCAGAACATTGCAGCGGTGGCCTGACGCAAGTTCAGGTTGGTCGGCGGCGATGCCGTCGACGAGATCACAGCCAGTGCCTGTTGGCACTGCCCACTCGAAGACTTCACCCTCAGGCAAAGCAACGCTGCTGCGTTGCACGCCGGTGCGTGCTTGCGCTCGCGCCATTGATTTCGAGACCAACATGAGCTTTGATACCTTGGGCCTGCACCAGGCCTTGACCGACGCCGTGCGTGACGCCGGCTATGCCACGGCCACCGCCGTACAGACGCAAGCCATCCCGCCCGCCATGGCCGGGCGCGACCTGATGGTGTCGGCCAAAACCGGCAGCGGCAAAACGGCGGCCTTTGTGCTGCCGGCCTTGCACCGCGTGCTGCTGGCCCGCGCCGCGTTGCCGGCCGGCACGCCCGCACCGCGCACCGCCAGCCCGCGCGTGCTGGTGTTGGTGCCCACCCGCGAACTCGCCATTCAAGTGGCCAAGGCGTGTGACGGCTACGGCCGCCACATCCGCGGCCTGCGCGTGGCCACCGTGGTCGGCGGCGTGCCTTATGGCGCGCAACTCAAGGCGCTGCGCGGCCCGCTCGATGTGCTGATCGCCACCCCCGGCCGCTTGATCGACCACCTGCAAAGTGGCAAGGCGCAGCTCAATGCCGTGCAGATGCTGGTGCTCGACGAAGCCGACCGCATGCTCGACCTGGGCTTCATCGACGACATTCGCCTGATCGGCGAAAGCCTGCCCAAGGAACGCCAGACCATGATGTTCAGCGCCACCTTTGCCGGCGCCGTGGGCGCCCTGGCCAAGAGCCTGACGCGCGACCCGCAGCGCCTGGAAGTGGCCTCGCACACCGACACGCATGCCGACATCGAACAGCGGCTGCACTGGGCCGACGACCTGGCGCACAAGAACGCGCTGCTCGACAGCATCCTCACCGAACGCAGCGTCGAGCAAGCGCTGGTGTTCACCAGCACGCAGCGCGACGCCGACATCCTGGCCGACCGCCTGGCCGACATGGGCCACGCCGTGGCCTCGCTGCACGGCGGCATGC
>JAYUQE010000144.1:0-1939 GCA_043756905.1 Burkholderiales bacterium
TAGGCCGAGCCGGTCCACACCCACGTCACCAGCATGCTCACCACTGAACCAGGCAGCCCCTGCGCGATCCAGCGCCGCCCGCAGGCCAGGGTGCTGTGCAGGGCGCCGTCCATCACCGTGGAACGCACGGCCTCGAAGCCGCGCGGGCTGATGTCGATGCTGGGTGAGATGAAGTTCGCGGCAGCGTTGTTAACCAAACCGGTGAGCGGGCCGCCGGCCCAGATTCGTTCAACCATGGCGTCGATCTGCGCCGCGTCGCGCACATCGCAAATGTGGTGTTCGATGCTGCCGCCGTGCTGCGCTGCACCCTGCAATTCAGCCACCGTGCCTTGCAGCACGGCCTCGCGGCGGCCGCAAATGAACACCGCCGCGCCATGCGCCACGAAGGCACGCGCGAGTTCCTTGCCCAGCCCCGTGCCGCCGCCGGTGATGAGGATGCGCTTGCCGCTCAACACATCGGCGCGGAAGGTGGACAGTGTCATGTGCAAGCCCAGGTTAAACGGGGTTCACGCCGGCCACGCCCGCCCGATGCGGTTTGTGATGGGCAAAGAGGTGGCGGCCGATGATGTGCTTCATGACCTCGATGCTGCCGCCGGCAATCTTCACCACCCGCGCGTCGGCGTAGGCGCGCGCGATGGGGTATTCCCACATGTAGCCCCAGCCGCCGAAGAGTTGCAGGCATTCGTCAACCACCTTGCAGTGCAGGTTGCTCAGCCACATCTTGGCCATGGCGGCGTCGATCGCATCAAGCTCGCCCTTCATGAAGTTGGCAATACATTTGTCGGTGAACTGGCGGCCCACCACGGCCTCGGTGTGCAGCTCGGCCAGCTTGAACTGGGTGTTCTGGAATTCGCCGATGGTCTTGCCGAAAGCCTTGCGCTGCGCCGTGTACTCGATGGTGTAGTCGATCACCGTCTCGGCCACGGTGGCCGAGCGGATGGTCTGCGCCAGGCGCTCCTGCGCCAGCTTGGTCATCATCAGCTCGAAGCCGCGGCCCTCTTCGCCCAGCATGGCGCTGGCGGGCACGCGCAGGTCGTCGAAGAACATCTCTGACGTGTCCTGCCCCTTCATGCCCAGCTTGCGCAGGTTCTTGCCGCGCCTGAACCCGGGCAGGTGCGTATCCACCAGGAACAGCGTCACGCCCTTGGCGCCGGCCGCGCTGTCGGTCTTGGTGGCCAGCACGATCACGTCGCACAACTGGCCGTTGCTGATGAACACCTTCTGGCCGTTGATGACGTAATCGTCACCGTCACGAACCGCCTTGGTGCGGATGGCCTTCAGGTCAGACCCCGCATGCGGCTCGGTCATGCCGAGCGAACCGATGGCTTCGCCGCGCACCATCCTTGGCAGCCAAAGCTTTTTCTGTGCCTCGCTGCCAAAGCTGGCGATGTAGGTGGCCACCAAATCGCAATGGATCATGAAGCCGGGGCCGGAAAAACCCGAGCGCGCCATTTCTTCGAACACCACCACGTCGAACAGGTAGTCGGCCCCGGCACCACCGTAGACCTCGGGCACGGTGCAGCACAGCAAGCCGGCCGCGCCGGCCTTGAGCCACAGTTCGCGCGGCACCATGCCCGCCTGTTCCCACTGGTCGTGGTGCGGGGCGATTTCGTTGGTGATAAAGCGCCGCACCATGTCGCGGAACGCCTCATGGTCTTCATTGAACAGCTCGCGTTTGAACATGGCGCCAATCTTCAATAAGACTTCGGTAGATTGAGCACTTTTTCGGCGATGAACGACATGATCATCTGTTCCGTTACCGGCGCGATGCGGGTGATGGTCACCTCGCGCAGCAGGCGCTCGACGTGGTATTCCTTGGCATAGCCGAAGCCGCCATGCGTCAACACCGCTTGCAGGCAGGCGTCGTACCCGGCGCGTGCGCCCAGGAACTTGGCGGCGTTGGCCTCGGCGCCGCAGGGCAGTTTGCGGTCGTACATCC
>JAYUQE010000145.1:0-4925 GCA_043756905.1 Burkholderiales bacterium
CCGCGGGCTCGAACGTCTTTGCTGCCAGCCGCGTCAGCGTCTGCGAGGCGTTGTCCGCCGTTCCGGTCGCGTCGAGCCCCAGGGCGGCGCCATGCGCGAGCTGGATGGTGTCCTTGTCGACCACGATCACGCGGTAGCTCTGATTGCCGACGGTCAGCGCCTGGCCCGGCTCGAAGCCGTGATCGGGGATCGTCATGGTGCGCTGGTCGAGATCGAAGCTGCCGGCCTCGACCGGGCCCGCGCCGGGGTCGTCGAACCGCACGTTGCCGGCCCTGATGGAGCCGTTGACGGTGGTGGTGATATCGGTCTGGTCCTGCCCCACGGCCACGCCGACCGCGCCCGAGCCGTCGAGGAACACGTAGGTTTTCGCGCTCGCCAGGTTGGTGACCGACCCCGAGGCATTGACCGTGACGGTGCCCAGGGCGTCGATCGATGCGTCCTCGCCGAGCGTGGACAATCAATCCAAGAAAGCGGACAAGCTACTTGCTATCAAACCGGACAGTTCTATTTGCTGCCGACAGCAGTTGAACAGGCTGCCGGTGCGGCATGAGGATTGGGACTACTGACCCGTGCCGCGCCTTGCGCTGCAAGAGCGCGCCCGTCATTCGACGGTCACACTCTTCGCCAGATTGCGCGGCTTGTCCACATCCGTGCCTCTTGCGCAGGCGGTGTGATACGCCAGCAACTGCAAAGGCACCACGTGCAGGATGGGTGACAAGGCGCCGTAGTGCTCGGGCATGCGGATCACATGCACGCCGGGTTCGCTTTGAATGCGCGTGTCGTCATCGGCGAAGACGAAGAGTTCGCCGCCGCGGGCGCGCACTTCCTGCAAATTGCTTTTGAGCTTGTCCACCAAGGCGTCGTTCGGGGCCACGGTGACCACCGGCATGGCGGCGGTCACCAGGGCCAGGGGGCCGTGCTTCAGCTCGCCGGCGGGGTAGGCCTCGGCGTGGATGTAGCTGATCTCCTTGAGCTTCAACGCACCCTCCAGCGCAATCGGGTAATGCAGCCCGCGGCCCAGGAACAAGGCGTTTTCCTTGCGTGCGAAGACTTCGGCCCAGGCAATGACCTGCGGCTCCAGCGCCAACACGCCTTGCACGGCCACGGGCAGGTGGCGCAGGGCCTTCAGGTGGGCCGCTTCCTGCGCATCGGTCAAGCGGCCGCGCACCTGCGCCAAGGCCAAGGTCAACAAGAACAGGCCGACGAGCTGCGTGGTGAAGGCCTTGGTGCTGGCCACGCCCACTTCGACCCCGGCGCGGGTGATGTAGGCGAAGCGGCATTCGCGCACCATGGCGCTGGTGGCCACGTTGCAGATGGTCAGCGTGTGCGCCATGCCCTGTGCACGCGCATGTTTGAGTGCGGCCAGGGTGTCGGCGGTTTCGCCGCTTTGGCTGATGGTCACCACCAGCGTGCGCGGGTTGGGCACGCTTTGGCGGTAGCGGTATTCGCTGGCAATCTCGACTGACGTGGGAATGCCGGCAATGGCTTCGAGCCAGAACTTGGCGGTGGAGCCCGAATAGAAGCTGGTGCCACAGGCCAGGATCAGCACTTGATCCACTTCCTTGAAGACGGTGTGCGCACCGTCTCCAAACAGTTCGGGCGAAATGCCGGCCACCGCGTCGAGCGTGTCGGCAATCGCCTTGGGCTGCTCGAAGATTTCTTTCTGCATGTAGTGCCGGTACGGCCCGAGTTCGGCCGCGCCGCTGTGCGCCTGCACGGTGCGCACGGCGCGCTGCACGGGCTGGTAGCCGCCCTCGGGCGTGCGCGCGCTGATCCAGACCTTGCCCAGTTGCACATCGACCACGTCGCCTTCCTCCAGGTAAGTGATCTGGTCCGTTACCCCGGCCAGGGCCATGGCGTCGCTGGCCAGGAAGTTTTCGCCCTGGCCAATGCCCAGGATCAACGGCGAGCCTTCGCGCGCGCCCACCACGCGCTGCGGCTCGTCACGGCAAAACACGGCGATCGCGTAGGCGCCGCGCAGCCGCAGGGTGGCGCGCTGCACGGCGTCGAACAGGTCGCCGTCGTACAGGTGGTTGATCAGGTGGGCAATGACTTCGGTGTCGGTCTGGCTTGTGAACTCGAAGCCCTTGGCCTGAAGTTCGGCGCGCAGTTCGTCGTGGTTTTCGATGATGCCGTTGTGCACCAGGGCGATGCGCTGGTTCGAGAAATGCGGGTGTGCGTTGCGCACCGCCGGCACGCCGTGGGTGGCCCAGCGGGTGTGGGCGATGCCGGTGCCGGCGCTGATGTGCTCGGCGTCGACCTGCGTCTGCAATTCGGCCACCCGCGCCGTGCTGCGCGCGCGCTTGAGTTCGCCGCCCTGGTGCACGGCCACGCCGCAACTGTCGTAGCCGCGGTATTCCAGCCGCTTCAGCCCTTCAATGAGGATCGGAACGATATTGCGGGTGCTGACGGCGCCGACGATGCCACACATGGTTTGCCTGAAATGGATGTTGGGGTGGCGCGATGCTAGTGATCAATGCGTGATCAATGCATTCAAAAATTCTTGGCAAATGGAATATTCGTGCGTTCATAATTCACGTGTCGATTAAAACGACAAAAGCGACAAACAAAGTGGCTGAAAATTTCATCAACAAGATTGAACTTGATCGCACAGACCTGCGGCTGCTTGAGCTGTTGCAGCGCAATGCTGCGCTGTCGAACCTGGAGCTGGCCGCCGCGGTGCACACCTCGCCGGCTACCTGCCTGCGCCGGGTTCGCCGCCTGGTTGAGGCGGGCGTGATCGAGCGCCGCGTGGCGCTGCTGTCGAGCGACAAGCTCGGCCTCGGCCTGACGGCGCTGGTTGAGATCACGCTCGACCGCCAGGGCGACGAGCACCAGCAGGCCTTCGTGGCCCGCTGCGTGGCCGAGCCCGCCGTGCAGCAGTGCTACCGCGTCTCACCCGGGCCCGATGTGATGCTGGTGGTGTGGTGCGCTGACATGCCGGCCTATCAGGCCTTGGTGCAGCGCCTGTTCACACAAGACGCCAACGTGCGGCTGGTGAAGGCTTTCTTCAGTGTGCAGCGCGCCAAGTTCGAGCCGGCCATCGGGTTGCCGGCGCCAGGTTAACTGGGCGTTGCAGTGGCTTTGTCAAGCAAATGTGGCTTTGGTTAGTGACTCAGTTTGAATTCTGAGACTGGCGCGTCGTTTGCTTGTCGTGCAAACGTTGGCTGAATTCCGTCAGTCTTGCGCTTTTCGAGGGATGGCCCCAAGTGCGTGATGCATACAACTGCCGTACCGTCCAACCCGCAAGATCAGTTCCGTAATGTTGCGGTGCACAATACGGAACTGATGCAGTCATCTTGTGTCTTATACAAGACATCCGGGAGCGCCAGCCATGTCAAACATTCATAAGCTCAAGCCACCCCCTCAACGTGATGGTGTGAACCCAACGACGGGCCGCCCGTGGACATTAGCTGACCCGGAAATTCAGGCGGAACTTGCCTGCGACATCCAAGCAATGATAGATGACCCGAAGAAGGCCCGTGACTTCTTGCAAGATGTTGGAATTCTGACAAGTCAGGGAAACCTTTCCATCAAGTACGGCGGTCGTTGACGCCCGTTGCTGCGATGTCCAGTCCGTCGAAGGAGTGGGCACAGTACAAACGGCCACCGGGATTCGTGCTTGGGTTTCATGGATGCGATCGATCAACTGGCGATGCCGTGCTTGGAGGCAAGCAGCAGCACCTAGCGCCAAGTGCAAACACGTATGACTGGTTGGGTCAGGGCATCTACTTTTGGGAAGCTGACCCTTGGAGGGCTTTGTCTTTCGCTGAGGATGCCAAGACATCCACGCACCTGACAAAAGGCACGATCAAGCATCCCTATGTGATTGGCGCGATCATCGATTTAGGGCATTGCTGCAATCTCTTTGAACAAGACGCTTTGAATGAAGTACGCAAGGCCCACGAGCATCTTGAGCTTGTGTACAAGATTGTTCACGACACTCCAATGCCGAAGAACAAGGGCTATCAACTTGGGGCGCGGTTCCTAGACAAGGCAGTGCTGGAAACCGTACACCGCTTGCGATCTAGGCGCCGATTGCCCGACTATGACAGCGTTCGATCCCCGTTCATTGAGGGGGAACCCCTTTATGACGGCGCAGGGTTCAATGCCAAGA
Organism: Burkholderiales bacterium; assembly: GCA_043756905.1. Taxonomy (GTDB): domain Bacteria; phylum Pseudomonadota; class Gammaproteobacteria; order Burkholderiales; family Burkholderiaceae_C; genus Rubrivivax. Next base: position 4,118 of record JAYUQE010000145.1, read on the forward strand.
ACCACATTCAGCTCTCCGTTCGAGAGACGGCATCGATCAAGGGGTACTTCAGGCTTCCGGGGTTCTAGCGCGAGCACGCGCCTTGGAGCACCTTGTAAGGCCCGCGTTTCTTGGCTTCCGGTGTCGCAACCAAGTTGTAGATTTCTTGAATTGACCACACATGATCGGCGACCCAGGCTTGCATGGCGGCGTTACCTTCAGGGTCTTGTGGATGCGCGCGAAGTTGTAGTGCATGAAGTGCAGGCTGACGGCGTGCCTGATGGCGGGCTGGGCGTAGCTCAGCCCTTGGGGGCCGTCAATATCACCAGCCCTTTCAGGTAAGCACCCTCCGGGAACAGCAGCGTGCTGGGGTGGTCGCAGGCCGCTTCCAGGCGGTGCAGGATGGCGCCGTCCACTTCGGCATCCATTGCCGCGCCGGCCACGATCTTGTGGAACAGGTCGGGGCTGATGCCGCCCGAGCACGAGAAGGTGAACAACACGCCGCCCGGGCGCAGCGCCTGCAGCGCCAGGCGGTTGATGTCTTTGTAGGCGCGTGAGGCGCGTTCGGCGCTGGCGGCGTTGGGCGCGAACTTGGGCGGGTCGAGCACGATGGCATCGAAGCTGCGGCCGGCCGCCAGCATGGCGCGCAGCGTCTTGTTGACATCGGCGTCCAGGAATTCATGCGCCGCGGCGTCGAAGCCGTTGCCGGCCACATGCGCGCGCGCGGCGGCCAGCGCCGGGGCCGATGAATCCACGCTGGTCACCCGTTTGGCGCCGCCGGCCAGCGCGGCCAGCGTGAAGCCGCCGGTGTAGCAATAGGTGTTCAACA
>JAYUQE010000146.1:0-14330 GCA_043756905.1 Burkholderiales bacterium
GTTCTACCGCATGGGCGACTTCTACGAAGTCTTCTTCGACGACGCGCGCCGCGCCAATGCGTTACTCGACATCACCCTCACCGCGCGCGGCCAGAGTGCGGGTGAACCGGTGGTGATGGCCGGCGTGCCGGCGCACGCGCTCGAAGCCTACCTGGCACGGCTGATCAAGCTCGGCCAGGCCGTGGCCATTGCCGAGCAGGTGGGCGACGTGGCCACGGCCAAGGGGCCGGTTGAGCGCAAAGTCACACGAGTCGTTACGCCCGGCACGGTGACCGACAGCGAACTGCTGGCCGAACGCGCCGACACCCTGCTGCTGGCGCTGCACCGCGAGCGCGCGGTGTGGGGCCTGGCCTGGCTGGGCCTGAGCAGCGGCACGCTGGGGCTGACCCAGTGCAGCGAGCGCGAACTGCCCGCCTGGCTGGCGCGCCTGGACCCGGCCGAACTGCTGTTCGACGCCGGCCTGGCCCTGCCTGAAGCCGCGGCGCCACTGCGTGCCGCGCGCACGCCGTGCCCGGCCTGGCAGTTTGATGCCGCGCTGGGCCAGCGCAAGTTGCTGGATCAGCTCCAGGTGGCCTCGCTGGCCGCGTTCAATGCCCAGGGCCTGGGTGCGGCGCATGCCGCGGCCGCGGCCTTGCTCGGCTTTGCCGAGCGCACACAAGGCCAGGCCCTGCGGCATGTGACGACCCTGCAGGTGCCGCGCAGCGACGAACTGCTCGACCTCAGCCCCGCCACCCACCGCAACCTGGAACTGACGCAAACCCTGCGCGGCGAAAGCAGCCCCACGCTGCTGTCGTTGCTCGACACCTGCCGCACCGGCATGGGCAGCCGCAGGTTGCGCCAATGGTTAACGCAGCCGCAGCGTGCGCGCAGCGTGGCCGCCAGCCGGCATGAAGCCATCCACCATCTGCTGGCAACCGGCTTCGACGATTTGCGCCAGGCGCTGCGGGAAGTGAGCGACGTGGAACGCAGCACCTCGCGCGTGGCGCTGCACCAAGTGCGCCCGCGCGAACTGGCCGGGCTGCGCCACACCTTGGCGCGCTTGCCAACCTTGGCTGCGACCGTGCCAGCGCAGGGCCACCTGCTTGAGCAGTGCCGCATTGGCTTGCAGCCCGATGAAGCCGTGGCCGAAGTGCTGCGGGCCATTGCCGAAGAACCCGGCGTGCAATTGCGCGATGGCGGCGTGATCGCCAGCGGCGTGGACTTCGAGCTCGACGAGCTGCGCGCCATCGCCAGCAATTGCGATGCGTTCTTGATCGACCTGGAAATGCGCGAACGCGCGCGCACCGGCATCAACAACCTGCGCGTGCAATACAACAAGGTGCACGGCTTCTACATCGAGGTCACCGCCTCAGGCCTGGACAAGGTGCCTGCTGACTACCAGCGCCGCCAGACGCTGAAGAACGCCGAGCGCTACATCACCCCTGAGCTGAAAGCCTTTGAAGACAAGGCCTTGTCGGCGCAGGAACGTTCGCTGGCGCGTGAAAAGCAGCTGTATGAAGAACTACTCGACGCGATGCAGCGGCACCTCGAACCCTTGCGCCAACTGGCCAACGCCCTGGCCACGCTCGATGCCCTGGCCGCGCTGGCCGAGCGTGCGGCCAGCCTGAACTGGTGCTGCCCGCAGTTCGTGCCCCAGCCCTGCATCGAAATTGATGGCGGGCGCCACCCGGTGGTGGAAATGCGCCTGGCGCAAACCAGTGCCGGCGAGTTCATCGCCAACCCCACGCACCTGGATGCACGCACCCGCATGCAGGTGATCACCGGGCCGAACATGGGCGGCAAGAGCACCTACATGCGCCAGGTGGCACTCATCGTGCTGTTAGCGGCCATGGGTTCGTACGTGCCGGCAACGGCGTGCCGGCTTGGGCCGATCGACGCCATCCACACGCGCATCGGCGCGGCCGATGACCTGGCCAATGCGCAGTCCACCTTCATGCTCGAAATGACCGAGGCCGCGGCGATCATCCACGGTGCCACCGAACACAGCCTGGTGTTGATGGACGAGATCGGCCGCGGCACCAGCACCTTCGACGGCCTGGCGCTGGCCGGCGCCATTGCCAGCCATCTGCACGAGCGCAACAAGAGCTTCACGCTGTTCGCCACGCATTACTTCGAGCTCACCGAGTTCGCCGCACGCCACGCCGGCGCGGTGAACGTGCATGTCAGCGCGGCCGAAAGTGCCGGCGGCATCGTGTTCCTGCATGAGATTCAACCCGGCCCGGCCAGCCGCAGCTACGGCGTACAGGTGGCGCGCCTGGCCGGCATGCCCGCCGCGCTGGTGCGCCAGGCGCGCGCCACGCTCGAAGCGCTGGAGGCTCAATCGCAGGCCCAGCAAGCGCAGGTGGATTTGTTCGCCGCCGCGGCCCCCGCGAGCGCGCCGGAACCCAACCGCGTGCAGCAGGCGCTGGCGCGCATCGAGCCCGACACCTTGAGCCCGCGCGAGGCGCTGGCGGCGTTGTACCAACTCAAACAAGTGGCTGCGCAGGAATGAAACCCGCGCGCCCGCTGATCGTCTTCTCGCACGCCAACGGCTTTCCCGCCGGCTCGTACCGCCTGCTGTTCGAACACTGGCGCGGCGCCGGCTACGAGGTGCAGGCGATCGAGAAATTCGGCCATGACCCGCGCTTCCCTGTCAGCAGCAACTGGCCGCACCTGCGCGACCAGTTGGCGCAGTTTGTCGAGGCCCACCGCGCCGGGCGCCAGGCGCACCTGGTGGGGCATTCGCTGGGCGGCTTCCTCAGCCTGCTGGTGGCGTGCCGGAGGCCCGAGCTGGCGGCCAGCGTGGTGTTGATCGATTCACCGCTGCTCGCCGGCTGGCGGGCGCAAGTCGTTCGCGTGGTCAAGGCCACCGGCTTGATCGGCCGCTACTCGCCGGCCAAGGTGTCGCACCGGCGGCGCAACGAATGGGACAACCTCGACGCCGCGCGGGCCCACTTCAGCGGCAAGTCGTTGTTCGCGCGCTTCCACCCCGAGGTGCTGCAAGACTACCTGCGCGCCGGCCTTGAAGTGCACGCCGGCCGCGCGCGCTTAAGCTTTTCGCGCGAAGTGGAAACGCGGCTGTACAACACCCTGCCGCACCACCTGGGCGCCCTGCTGCGCAGCCACCCGCCACGCTGCCCGGTGGCCTACATCGGCGGCACGCAGTCGCCCGAGGGCCGCATGGCGGGCCTGGCCACGGTGCGCCGGCTGTGCGGCCCACGCATCGGCTGGGTCGAGGGCTCGCACCTCGTTCCGTTCGAAAAACCCATCGACACGGCGCGCGCCGTGCTTCAGTGGCTGGCGCCTGCTGCTTCAACGTTTGAGATCACTGGAACGGCAACGTAGCCGCCCGCAAACGCCACCAGGCGCAAAGCACCTTCGAACACCGCTTCCACCGCCCGGCGCACGCCGGCCTCAGTCACCGGGCCCTGCGCCAGCGCGCGGCCGGCCTGCAGCACGAGCAAGGCGTCGGCCTGCAAGGCCAGGTTGATGTCGTGCAACACGCTCACCACGCAGTGCGCACGGCCGAGTTGGCGCAACAGCCGCACCACGGCCACCTGGTGCGGCGGGTCCAAATGAGTGGTGGGCTCGTCCAGCAGCAGCACATCGGCCTGCACCGCCAGGGCGCGGGCCAGCAGCACGCGCTGGCGCTCGCCGCCCGACAACGCGGCAACGCTGCGCTGGCCCCACGCTGCGCATTCGGTGGCCTGCATGGCCTGCTGCACCGCGGCTTCGTCCGCGGCCGTGGCCGCGCCCAACAGGCCCAGGTGCGGCAGGCGGCCCAGGGCCACCAGGTCGTGCACGTTCATCTCGGTGTGCACCGGGCCCTGCTGCGCCAGCCAGGCCAGGCGGCGCGCGCGCTGCGCGGCGGGTTGGCCGTGCAGCGGCTGGCCGGCCAGCAAGACCTGGCCGCCTTGCAAGGGCAACAGGCCGGCCAGGGCACGCAACAGGGTTGACTTGCCCGCGCCGTTGGGGCCGACCACGGCGGTCCAGCCACGGCCGAATTCGGCGCTTAAGCCGTGCAGCACGGACCGCTGGCCGAGGTGCACGGTCAGGCGCTCGGCGCTCAGCATGGCGGTCATTGAAGAACCTTCGTGCTGCGCACTGCGGCGCGAGCCCCTTCGGGCGGCCGGGCGGGGCTCATTCGTCCGCCCTGCCTTTCAGCGCCCACAACAGGTACAGCCCGCCCAGAAAGGCCGTGAGCAAGCCAACGGGCAATTCGCGCGGCGCCAGCACCAGCCGCGCCGCCACGTCGGCGGCCAACAGCAGCGCTCCGCCCAGCGCGGCGCTGGCCAGCAGGTGCTGGCGCTGGGTGCCGGCAAACAGCCGGCGCGCCAGGTGCGGCGCCACCAGGCCGATAAAGGCCACCAGCCCGGCCTGGGCCACCGCGGTGGCCGTGGCCAGCGCCATCAGCCCCAGCAACGCGGCGCGCCAGCGCGGCACGGCCAGGCCCAGGCTGGCGGCGCTGTCGGCGCCCAGCACCAGCGCGTCGAGCACCCGGGCCAGGGCCGTGCCAGCGGCCAGCACCCCGGCCAGGCAGCCCAGCGCCCAGGCCGCGGCCGGGCCGTCGAGCAAGGCCGTGCTGCCGAGCAAGAAGGCCTGGCGGGCACGCAAGATTTCGGGCGCCAGGCTGGCCAGCAGTTCACTGGCCGCGGCCAGCATCACGCCCACCGCAATGCCGGCCAGCAACAGCCGCGGCGTGTGTTGCGCACCGCGCGCCAGCAGCAGCGTAAGCAAGGTGCCGGCCACGGCGCCCACAAAGGCCGCACCGACGAGCTCGCCCTTGAACGCCAAGGCGCCGCCGAAAGCCAACGCCCCGCCGAAGGCCAGAGAAATGACCACGGCCAGCGACGCACCGGCCGCCGTGCCGAGCAGGTACGGGTCGGCCAGCGGGTTGCGCAGCAGGCCCTGTGCCACGGCGCCGGCCCAGCCCAGCAGCGCGCCCACCGCCCAGGCACCCAGGCTGCGCGGCAGGCGAATGTCGAACAGGATGAAACGATCCTGTGTAGTCGCAAGATTGGGCCAGGCCCAGCCTTCGGCGCCGGCGCACAGCCCGGCCGTGGCCAGCATCGCTGTGAGCAGCAACAAGGCCCAGGCGGGTGCCACGTTGTGCTTCATGGCGCAGCGTTCAAGGCGGGCTCAGGGGCGGCGGCAAGCGGCGCAGGCAATCGGCCAGCACCTGCGCGGCCTGGCCCAGGCGCGGCCCGGGGCGCACCAGCAAGTCGTTCTGCGCTTCGTCGAAGGCGCACACCCGCCCCTGGTGCAGCGCACGCAGTGGGCGCAGTGCACTGCGCTCCTGCATCGCGGCCAGCGCGCTGGCGCGCAGCATCACCACACCGGGCTGGCTCTTGAGCACGTATTCGGGGTTGAGCTTGGGGAACGGCCCCCACTGCGGCCCGGCGATGTTGCCCAGGCTCAAGCGCGCCAGCGTCTCGCCCAGGTACGACGCGGCGCCCGCGGCGTAGGGCGATTCATCGACTTCAAAGTACACGCGCTGGCCGCGCCAGGCCGCCGGCACGCTGGCCGCCGCCGTGTCGAGGCCGGTCTGGATGGCGCGCCACAAGGCCGGCGCATCGCCCACGCCCAGCGCCTGCGACAGCAGCGTGAGCGAGCGCTGCACATCGGCGTGCGTGTCAGACTTCAAGGCCAGCACGGCAATGCCCAGGCCGTGCAGCCGCCCGAGCAGCCGCGCACCGGGCGCGGCCACCACCAACTGCGGCTGCAGGGCCAGGATGCGTTCGAGCTGCGCATCCTCCAGCCCGCCCAGCTTTGGCAGGGCACGCACTTGTGCTGGCCAGTTTGAAAAGTCGTCGGTGCCCACCAGCCGATCGCAGCCGCCCAGGGCGCAGATGCTTTCGGTGGCTGAAGGCAACAGGCTGATGACGCGCTGCGCCGGGCCGGGCAGGTGCAGCGGCACGCCACGGTCGTCGATCAGCGCTACCGGTGCGGCGCCGGCGCCGGCCGCAGCGGCACACAAACCTGCCGCCAACAGGCCTGAGGCCAACCACCGGCGCAGCGCCTTGATCACTTCACGGCCCCTGGTAGCGCAGGCCCAGCCAGACTTGCCGGCCCGGTGCCATGGCGTCCAGCACCGGCTCATAAGCCCGCGCCGTGGCGTTGTTCAGCCGCGCCTCCACCTGCCAGCCGCCACCCAGCTTGAGTTGCCCGCTCAAGTCGAGTGTTTGGTAGGCGGCCTGCACTTGGCCCCCTTCGCGCCGCGCGCCCACGCTGAGCAGTTGCGCCGCGGCAGCCCACGCGCCCTGGCTCCACTGCACGCCCAGCCGTTCCTGGTGCGGCGCGCGGCGCGGCAAGCGCTGGCCGCTGGCGGCATCCTTGGCATCCAGCCAGTCCAACGCCGCCTCGAAATGCCAGGCCGCCACACGCTGCGCAAGGGCCAGCGTGGCGCCTTGCAACCGGGCGCGCGCCACGTTGCCGGCGCAGCCGGTGGGGTAACCCGGCGGGCAGGCCGCGGGGTCGCTTTGATAACCAATCAAGTCACTCACGCGGTTGCGGTACAGCGTGGCATCGAGCCGGCTGCCGCCTTGCTGCCAGCGCGCACCCAGTTCCACGCTGCGCGAACGCTCGGGCTTGACGCCGGCCACGCCGTAGCCCGGGTAGTACAGGTCGTTGAACGCCGGGGCGCGAAACGCCGTGCCGGCCATGGCGCGCAGGCTGAAAGCTTCATTCACCTCCCAACCCCAACCGAGCTTGCCGGTGTTGACGTTGCCATACACCGAGTTGCGGTCATGCCGCACATCGGCCTGCACGCGCTGCGCGCCGAAGCGGCCGCTGTAGCCCAGCACCGCGCCCAGGTTGCGGCGCGCCGGCGCGCTGTAGTCGGTGCTGGTGATGCGCTCATCCACATGGTCCAGCGCCAGCACGGCCTGCTGGCCCGGCGCTGGTTTGAACTGAGCTTGCCACTGCAACTGCTCGCGCCGCGTCTGGTAGCGGCTGATCTGGCTGGCACCGCTTTGGAAGTCATCGCGCTGCACCGCGGCCAGCGCCTGGGTGGCCCAGCGTGGCGACCACTCGGCCTTGAAATCCAGCGCCGCGGTGCTGGCCTGGGTGCGCGAGCGAAAGTCGGGCGTGGCGTCGGGCGTGAACGCGGGCGGCAGGTATTCGGCGCCGTCGAACTGCGAGCGCAACTGGCTGTGCGTGAGCGCCACGCCCAGGCGGGTGGTGGGGCTGAAGGCGAAGCCGGCACGCAGCGTGGCGGCGTCGCGCGCAAAGCCGTCGCGGTCGGGGTTGTGCAGGCCAAAGGTGTCGCCGGGCTTGACGGCATTCACGCCATCGCTGGCCTCGTGGCTGGCCCCCAGCGCATAGTCCCAGCCGCCGCTGCGCCCGCGCAGGCCGGCGGCCACTTCACCGGAGCCCAGGTTGCCGGCACGCAAGAAGGCATCCACTTGCGCCGGCCCCTGGCCGCTGCGGGTGAAGATCTGCACCACGCCGCCCACGGCGTCGGCCCCATATAGGCTGGAGCCGGGCCCGCGCAGCACCTCGATGCGTGCCACCTGGGCCAGGCTTAAGGAGGCAAAGTCAACCTGCCCCACGGTGGCGCCGCCCACGCGCACGCCGTCGATCAATACCACCACGCTGGCGGCCGAAGTGCCGCGCAGCATCAAGCCTGCGCTTTGCCCCGGCCCGCCGTTGCGCGACAGTTGCATGCCGCCTTCGCGGCGCAGCAGGTCTTCCAGTGAATCGGCCAGCGAGGCGCGGATGCGCGCTTCGTCGATGACCAGCACATCGGCCACCAGGTCGGGCGCGGCCTGCGGCGCGCGCGCGCCGGTGACGACCACCACGGCGGCGCGGTCAGCTTGCGCCTGCGCCGTGGACGCGGCGCACAGCGCCAGACAAAACGAGAGTGTGGAACGGAAATTCAAGGCCAGCCCTTTCGCGCCGCACGCCCCGTGCAGCAAGCCGTGAGTACAAGCCGGCTCGGCAGGAAGCAACGCGCTGCGGGCACGCCAGGCAGCCGCCTGAGCGCACCGTGAGCGCGCCGCCCACCGCAGCGCCAACCACGCATGCCTAGTGTGGTGTTGCACGCTAAGCGCGACATAAAACCGCGTCTTTGCGCCCGTAGCGTCGTTGCAAATCCGCGCGATGCCGCCAGGCATCGCTGTGGTTTGCGCCTAGCCACAGACGCAAATCCATCGGTTTTCTTAAGTCGCGCCTAGCATGCAACACCACACTTGCAGGCCGGTCTCCGGGCTTGCGAGTGCCGGCTCGTTGCCGAGCCGGCTGGTCTTGCTGGCCGCGCCTTCCCAGGTCGTTAGACCCAGTGGCACCGCGGCCGACATCTCGCCTACCGTTGCGGGGGCAGCGCCCGAATGGGGCTCAATCCATGATGCGGACCGAGCTTGACGGGCTTCCCGTTTCATCGCGCCCTTTGCTTGCGCAAGAGCGGCGACACCTGAAGCATGTGCGCCTGAGTCTATCAGCGTGACGACAGGCCTTCGCCACGCGCGGTGGGCCAAGTTCGCGTCGATATAATCGCGCTTTCCCACCTCGGCAACACCAAACCGGCGTCACGCCAGCCAGGGTTTGCCGCCTGTCATGACCAAGTTCGTCTTCGTCACCGGCGGTGTGGTGTCCTCTCTGGGCAAGGGCATTGCATCGGCGTCGTTGGCCGCGATCCTCGAATCGCGCGGCCTCAAGGTCACCCTCATCAAGCTCGACCCGTACCTCAATGTGGACCCGGGCACGATGAGCCCGTTCCAGCACGGCGAAGTCTTCGTCACCGACGACGGCGCCGAGACCGATCTGGACCTGGGCCACTACGAGCGCTTCATCACCACGCGCATGAAGCGCAGCAACAACTTCACCACCGGACAGATCTACAAGTCGGTGCTGGAAAAAGAGCGCCGCGGAGATTACCTGGGCAAGACCGTGCAGGTGATTCCGCACGTGACCAACGAGATTCAGGATTACATCAAGCGCGGCGCGGGCTTCGGCACGCCCGAAGGCGTTGACGTGGCGATCGTTGAAATTGGCGGCACGGTGGGCGACATCGAAAGCCTGCCCTTCCTGGAAGCCGTGCGCCAACTCAGCCTGCGGTTAGGGCCACAGCAGACCGCGTTCGTACACCTAACCTACGTGCCCTGGATCGCCGCGGCCGGTGAGCTGAAGACCAAGCCCACGCAACACACGGTGCAAAAGCTGCGCGAAATCGGCATCCAGCCAGACGCCCTGCTGTGCCGCGCCGACCGCGCCATTCCCGACGAAGAACGCGAGAAGATTTCGCTGTTCACCAACGTGTTCGAACACGGCGTGATCAGCATGTGGGACGTGGACACCATCTACAAGGTGCCGCGCATGCTGCACGAGCAGGGCCTGGACGAGATGATCTGCATGAAGCTGCAGTTGCTCACCAAGCCGGCCGATCTGCGTCGCTGGGACCGCCTGGTGCACGAAGTGGAGCACCCGCAATCCGAAGTCACGATTGCCATGTGCGGCAAGTACACCGACCTGTCTGATTCCTACAAGTCGCTCAACGAAGCCTTGCGCCATGCTGGCATCCAGCACCATGCGCGGGTCAACATCGAATACGTTGACGCCGAAACACTGACCGCGCAAAACGCCAGCCAGCTTGAAAAGTTCGACGCCGTGCTGGTGCCCGGCGGCTTTGGCAAGCGCGGCGTGGAGGGCAAGATCTGCGCGGCGCAATACGCACGCGAACACCGCCTGCCCTACCTGGGCATTTGCCTGGGCATGCAGGTGGCCACCATCGACATGGCGCGCCACCAGGCCGGTTTGAGCGGCGCCAACAGCACCGAATTTGACCCGGCCACGCCGCACCCGGTGATCGCCCTCATCGACGAATGGCAAGACCGCGACGGCAGCATTCAAAAACGCACGGCGCAGTCTGACCTGGGCGGCACCATGCGCCTGGGTGCGCAAAGCTCGGATGTGAAACCCGGCACGCTGGCGCATGCCATTTATGGTGACGTGGTCACCGAGCGCCACCGCCACCGCTACGAGGCCAATGAAAATTACCTCGAACGTTTGCAAGATGCCGGCTTGGTCATTTCAGCCATCACGCAGCGCGAGAAGCTGACTGAGATGGTGGAGTTGCCGCGCGACGTGCACCCCTGGTTCGTGGGCGTGCAGTTCCACCCCGAATTCAAAAGCACGCCGTGGGACGGCCACCCGCTGTTCAACAGCTACATCCAGGCTGCGCTAACCCGCCATGCCCAGCGCGGCAAGGCGGCGTTGAGGCAAGTGGCATGAAGCTGTGCGGGTTTGATGTCGGCTTGCGCCAACCGTTCTTCCTGATCGCCGGCCCCTGCGTGGTGGAAAGCCTGCAATTGCAGATGGACGTGGCCGGGCACTTGAAAGAAGTCACCGCATCGTTAGGCATCCCCTTCATCTTCAAGAGCAGCTACGACAAGGCCAACCGCAGCAGCGGCGAGAGCTTTCGCGGCCCCGGCATGGAGCGCGGCCTGAAAATATTGGCGCAAGTGAAGCGCGAATTGAACGTGCCGGTGTTGACTGATGTGCATGCCGAAGCAGAAATCGCTGCCGTGGCTGCGGTGGTGGATGTGCTGCAAACCCCGGCCTTCCTGTCGCGCCAGACCGATTTCATCCGCGCCGTGGCACAAAGCGGCAAACCGGTGAACATCAAGAAAGGCCAGTTCCTGGCGCCGGGCGACATGAAGCATGTCATCAACAAAGCCCGCGCCGCCGCGCGCGAAGCGGGCCTGAACGAAGACAACTTCATGGCCTGCGAGCGTGGCGTGAGCTTCGGCTACAACAACCTGGTGAGCGACATGCGCAGCCTGGCCATCATGCGCGAAAGCGGCGCGCCGGTGGTCTTCGACGCCACGCACAGCGTGCAGTTGCCGGGCGGCCAGGGAACAAGTTCAGGCGGGCAACGCGAGTTCGTGCCCGTGCTGGCGCGCGCCGCGGTGGCGGTGGGCATTTCGGGCTTGTTCATGGAAACGCACCCCAACCCGGCACAAGCGCTGAGCGACGGGCCGAACGCGGTGCCGCTGAAGCACATGCGCGCCTTGCTCGAGCAACTGCTGGCGCTGGACCGCGTGGTCAAGGCGCAGCCGCTGCTCGAAAACGACTTCAACTGAGGGCTTCGCATGGCAGCCGGCTATCTCGTGGTTGACGTTCAGGTCAGTAACCCGGAACAGTTCAAGCACTACCAAGCCCTGGCCCCGGCCGCGGTGGCTGCCGCAGGTGGCGAATACGTGGTGCGCGGCGGGCGCAGCGAAGCGCTGGAAGGTGAGTGGTTGCCGCAGCGCACCACCGTGGTTCGCTTCCCCAGCTACTAGTTAGCCAAGGCGTTTTACGACAGCGAGTTGTACCGCGCCGCGCGCGACAAGCGGGCCGGCGCCACGGCGCACTTCAACATGGTGTTGGTTGAAGGTGTTTGAGTTGACCTGCCGCTACAGTTTTGGTGGGCCAACGGCGCAGTTATTTCGACGCCACGCTGTACATCAGGCTTGAAGCCGTGTCGGATATCGCACTGAAAGCTTGTGCATCCGAGGCTTGAATCACCGCATTGACCGTACGCGCAGCCTGCCCTGCGACCAGCCCGTTTGAAGAAGCCACGATAGTGGCAATGACCGGGTCGTTTCCATACGCTTCTGTTCCCGGTAGCGTTCCCAGAACTGTAGCCGTTCGAGCCGTGGAGTCGTACGCAATCAACTGAGCGTTGCTGTAGCCTCGTGTTGCAAAAGGCGTTGCGATGATGAACCGGGAACGGCGCTCACTGTGCTCGAAGCTGATTGCTGAAGGCTGCTGAAACCCCATGGGCATACCGCCAGGAAAGGTGGCGTGGACGGTATTGGTTTCGTCACGCATGTCGATTGAAAAGGTCATCTTGCTGATGCCAAGGTCATTGATGCGCCAGAACTGGTGAACCCCTTGGGCAGACGCGATGACGTTCACGGTGCTGGTTATAGGCACCGTTGCCAATACAACCTCTGGCCCAGAGCCCGCCTTGTCGATGGCACGAAGTGTGGTGTTGGTGCTGCCCAGGATCGACACAAACAACTTGCCATCTCCAATGGCATTGGAAATTACCTGGCCCACGCCGTTGGCCATCGGGGTGACCAGACTGCTCTGCCGTGACAGCTTCAGAGCTTGCCACTGTGTTGACCCACCCAAACTGGCACTGGTCTTGTTCCGGTAGACATAGTAAGCGCCGCTGTCGTAGCCAATCAGACTCCACGGCGCGCCGCCAGTCAACACCGCGTCATACAGTGCTGCGTCGCCATTGATCGCAACCCGTGCCAGTTGCAACGTGCCGTTGGCCAACTTGCGCTCATAGAGTACTGAGGCGCCACTGAGTGCCAGGATGCGGTTCACAGTTGAACGTTCAGCGTTCAGGAAGAACGACTGCTTTTCGTTGTGGGCGGCGGAAGCGGTGACCACGCCTGCCGGCAATAGCGTCGCAGGGTCACTCAGATACGCCAGTATTTCGGTCGGCCCAGGCATTGCCACAAAGCCACTGCCCAGGCCCAGCAGTGCCAACTCATCGTCGGAAGTGTCGCAGCGCCGATCCGCGCCATTGGTGCGAACGAAGACCTTCGATGCATCGGGCGCGGTGTAGAGCATCGCGCTGACCTCGGGGGCGAACTTGCACGCGTTCGTGCCGCCTGACTTACGAAAAGTCGGAGCAGGAGCGGCACCGTTGGCGCGCAGTGACACACGGCGTACTTCACCACCGACGATGTACAGGAGCGCGTGACCCTTTAACTCGGTGACGCGTTTGCCAGCCACATCAAGCGTGCCCGAATACATCTCCATCGTGTCGCTCAAGCCCGTTCCTGAAGGCTCGATGACATGATGGATGCTGCGGGAACTGCCATGGATCAGCGCCAAGCCACCAACGGGTGTGCTGCCACTGCCACTCAATAAGAGATACCCGTACTCACCACTGGACGGATAGCTGGCCACAGGTGGCGGGTTCACGCCGGCACTCGGGCCACTGCCGCCGCCTCCGCAACCGCCAAGCAGCACGCCCGCGCTCATCAAAAACATTATCCGAACCACATGACCCCAGCGACATGGCGCTGCCAGCAACTTCATTGTCAACATCGTCGTCCTTCCTTTCGGCTCATTGTCTGAACGAACAAAGCACGTGCAGCAGGTCGCCGCGGGTATGTACCGAACTAAAATGGGTGGTGAAAAGTACCTACGATGGCGCCTGGCGCAGGCTGCACGCAGAAATAAGTTGATCGATATGCATCGTCCCAAGCATGCCCAGTAACGACCACACAAACCAGGAAGCTGAATGAGCGCAATCGTTGACATCGTCGGCCGCGAAATCCTAGACAGCCGCGGCAACCCCACCGTTGAATGCGACGTGCTGCTTGAAAGCGGCACCATGGGCCGCGCGGCGGTGCCGTCGGGGGCTTCCACCGGCAGCCGCGAAGCCATCGAGCTGCGCGACGGCGACAAGGCCCGCTACGGCGGCAAGGGCGTGCTCAAGGCGGTGGAGCACATCAACACCGACATCAGCGAAGCGGTGATGGGGCTGGATGCTTCCGAGCAGGCATTTCTCGACAAAACCATGATCGACCTGGACGGCACCGAGAACAAAGGCCGCCTGGGTGCCAATGCGATGCTGGCCGTGAGCATGGCCGTGGCCCGCGCCGCGGCTGAAGAAAGCGGCTTGCCGCTGTACCGCTACTTCGGCGGCATGGGCAGCATGCAGTTGCCGGTGCCGATGATGAACGTCATCAACGGCGGCGCGCATGCCAACAACAACCTCGACCTGCAGGAGTTGATGATCATCCCGGTGGGCGCGCCGAGCTTCCGCGAAGCCGTGCGTTATGGCGCCGAGGTCTTCCATGCGCTGAAGAAGATCATCGACGCCAAGGGCATGCCCACCTCGGTGGGCGACGAAGGCGGCTTCGCGCCCAACGTGGCCAGCCATGAAGCTGCCATCCAGCTCATCCTGGAAGCCATCGACAAGGCCGGCTACACGGCGGGCGAACAAATCGCCATCGGCCTGGATTGCGCGGCCAGCGAGTTCTACAAAGACGGCAAGTACCACCTCGAAGGCGAAGGCCTGGTCTTGAGCGCCGCGGAGTGGATCGACATCCTGGCCACCTGGGCCGGCAAGTACCCCATCATCAGCATCGAAGACGGCATGCACGAAGGCGATTGGGAAGGCTGGGCCAAGTTGACTCAACGGTTAGGCAAGAAGGTGCAACTGGTGGGCGACGACCTGTTCGTCACCAACACCAAGATCCTGAAGCGCGGCATCGACGAAGGCATTGCCAATTCGATCCTGATCAAGATCAACCAGATCGGCACGCTGACTGAAACCTTTGCCGCCATCGAAATGGCCAAGCGCGCCGGCTACACCTCGGTGATCAGCCACCGCTCGGGTG